>NZ_CAXPXK010000006.1:0-29062 GCF_964221125.1 Alloalcanivorax sp. | reverse complement strand
TTGAGAATGGCTTTCTTCTCGGTCATGGGAATTTCTCCTCGGTGAATAGAGGGTCCCTACTGGGAAGGTCCTCCAGAGCGCGGGGGACGTTAAAGTTTTGGTGGGTCTTTGTCAACGAGAAGCCGGCCCCCGGCGGGAGCGACTTTTGTAGGGTAAACAGGCTATTACGGCGCTTCGCGACGGGCCCGCCGCAAAGGGCCGTTAAAAAACAAGGGATTAACCGCCCAGGTCCCGCCAGCGCCGGATGAGGGGGCGGTCCGCGGGGCCGGCTAAGATAAAAGTCGCAGTTTGCCGTTTGTTTTGCCGTAAGCGCGGCGATATACTGCCGCCCGCGAAGGAGTCTCCGGCCCCGTTCCGATCGGTTTTTCGCCGTTCGGGACCAAGCAGGAGTTCCCTGTGGGCTCCAACCCCGGCCCGGGCACCATCGGCTTTATCCGCATTCACACTCTGATGTCGCCGTTGATGCCAAGTTCCCGATAACCGCTCCGGTGTATCCGGGGCCCGGCAAAAGTGTAGGCTACCGTGAACGATAAGAGACCCGTTAACCTCGATCTAACGACGATCAAGTTCCCGGTCACCGCCATTGCATCCATCACTCACCGTATTACTGGCGTGGCCATTTTCGTTGCCATCCCCGTCTTGCTGTGGATGCTGGATCGCTCCTTGGCGTCCCCCGAGAGCTTTGCGGACCTGAAACAGCTGATGACCTCGCCCCTCGCCAAATTGGTGGTCTGGGCGATCCTGGCCGTCATTCTTTATCACCTGGTCGCCGGTATCCGCCATTTGATTATGGATATGGGCATGGGTGAGACCCTGGAAGGTGGACGTCGTGGCGCCTTCGCCACTTTCGTTGTCACCGCGGTACTGATTCTGTTGGCAGGAGCCTGGGTATGGTAACCAGTGTAACGAGCCTGGGCCGTAACGGCCTTTATGATTGGCTGATCCAGCGGGTTTCCGCTGTGGTGATCGCCGTGTACGTGATCGGCATGCTGGGCTTTCTGATCGCCCAGCCGGATCTGGATTACGGCACCTGGAGTGCCTTTATGGGCTCCGTGCCCATGCAGATCGCTAACACCCTTCTGTTGTTCTCCGTGGCCGCCCACACCTGGATCGGCCTGTGGAGCGTGACCACCGACTATCTGACCAGCCTGACCTTCGGCAAAGCGGCCACCAGTGTTCGTCTGGTGGTGCAGATGGCCATCGCGCTGCTGCTGCTTGTGTACCTGCTGTGGGGCCTGCTGATGATCTGGGGAGGCGCATAATCCATGTCCATTCGTACCATCACCTTTGACGCGATCGTCGTTGGCGGCGGGGGCGCAGGCATGCGTGCTTCCCTGCAGATGGCGCAGTCCGGTTTCAAAACCGCGCTGATTTCCAAAGTATTCCCGACCCGTTCGCACACGGTGTCCGCCCAGGGCGGTATCACCTGCGCGATCGCCTCCGCCGATCCCAATGACGATTGGCGCTGGCACATGTACGACACGGTGAAGGGCTCCGACTATATCGGTGACCAGGAGGCCATCGAATACATGTGCCAGGTGGGCCCGGAAGCGGTGTTCGAGCTGGACCACATGGGTCTGCCGTTCTCCCGCACCGAGGAAGGCCGCATCTACCAGCGTCCCTTCGGTGGCCAGTCCAAGAATTTCGGTGAGGGTGGCCAGGCCGCCCGCACCTGTGCCGCCGCCGACCGTACCGGTCACGCGCTGCTGCACACCCTTTACCAGCAGAACCTCAAGAACGGCACCCAGTTCTACAACGAATGGTACGCCGTGGATCTGGTGAAGGACGCCGACGATAACGTCTGCGGTGTGATCGCGATCAGCATCGAGACCGGCGAGACCGTGTTCTTCAAAGCCAAGGCCACGGTGTTCGCCACCGGCGGCGCCGGCCGTATCTACTCCTCCACCACCAACGCCCTGATCAACACCGGCGATGGCGTGGGCATGGCCCTGCGTGCTGGCGTGCCGGTGCAGGACATGGAAATGTGGCAGTTCCACCCCACCGGCATCGCCGGCGCGGGTACCCTGGTCACCGAAGGGTGCCGGGGCGAGGGCGGCTACCTTATTAATAAGGACGGCGAGCGCTTCATGGAGCGCTACGCGCCCAACGCCAAGGACCTCGCGTCCCGTGACGTGGTGGCCCGCTCCATGATGATGGAGATCCTCGACGGCCGCGGCGACGGCCCGGACGGCGACTACGTCTATCTGAAGCTGGATCATCTCGGCGAGGAAGTGCTGCACAGCCGTCTGCCCGGTATTTGCGAGCTGTCCATCACCTTCGCCCAGGTGGACCCGGTCAAGGAACCGATCCCGGTGGTGCCCACCTGTCACTACATGATGGGCGGCATCCCCACCAACGTGAACGGCCAGGCGCTCAAGTTCAGCGGCGGCCACGAAGGCGAGGATCAGTTCGTCAACGGCCTGTTCGCGGTGGGCGAGGTAGCCTGCGTGTCGGTACACGGCGCCAACCGTCTGGGCGGCAACTCGCTGCTCGACCTGGTGGTGTTCGGCCGCGCGGCGGGTCTGCACATCGAAGAGGCGCTGCGTCAGGGCATGACCCAGTACGAGCCCAGCGAAGAGGACCTGGAGCGGGCGCTGAGCCGCGTCAACCGCTGGAACGAGTCCAAGGACGGCGAATCCGTGTCCTCGCTGCGCAAGGAACTGCAGAGCACCATGCAGAATCACTTCGGTGTATTCCGCAAGGGTGATCTGATGGAAGAGGGCGTTCAAAAGCTGGCCAAGTTGCGCGAGCGCATCGCCAACGCCCATCTCGAGGACAAGAGCCAGTCCTTCAACACCGCCCGTGTCGAAGCGCTGGAACTGGACAACCTGCTGGAAGTCGCGGAAGCCACCGCGCTGGCGGCGTCCGGACGCACCGAAAGCCGGGGCGCCCATTCCCGCTACGACTTCCCGGATCGTGACGACGAAAACTGGCTGTGCCATTCCGTGTTCGACCCCAAGTCGAAAAAACTGGGCAAGCGGGATGTGAACTTCAAGCCGAAGACCGTCGATACCTTCCAGCCGAAGATCCGGACCTACTAACGGAGGCGCGTAGCCATGAAAGTCAGTATCTATCGCTACAACCCGGACACCGACCGCGAACCGTCCATGAAAGAGTACGAGGTGGACACCCAGGGCAAGGACCTGATGGTGCTCGACGTGCTCAATCTGGTCAAAGAGCAGGACCCGTCGATGGCCTACCGCCGGTCCTGCCGGGAAGGCGTTTGCGGTTCCGACGGCATGAACATCAACGGCAAGAACGGTCTCGCCTGTATCACCCCGCTGTCTGAAGTGGCGCCGGGTGTGAAGGAAGGCAAGAAGCCGCTGGTGCTGCGCCCGCTGCCCGGCCTGCCGGTGATTCGCGACCTGGTGGTGGACATGACCATGTTCTACAACCAGTACGAGAAGGTGCAGCCGTACCTGCAGAACGACACGCCGGCGCCGGCCATCGAGCGCCTGCAGACGCCGGAGGACCGGGCCAAGCTGGACGGCCTCTACGAGTGCATTCTGTGCGCGTGCTGCTCCACCAGCTGCCCCAGCTTCTGGTGGAACCCGGAGAAGTTCCTGGGTCCGGCGGCGCTGCTGCAGAGCTACCGGTTCCTGGCGGACAGCCGCGACGAGGCCACCGAGGAGCGCCTGTCGCGCCTGGATGACCCGTTCAGCCTGTTCCGGTGCCACGGCATCATGAACTGCGTGAGCGTCTGCCCCAAGGGGCTGAACCCAACGCGGGCCATCGGCCACATCCGGTCCATGCTCCTGGAACGGGGCGTGTAACGGAAAGCGAAGAAGGCGGCCTGCGGGCCGCCTTTTTTATGGGCGCCTTCCCCGGCTGCAAATTGTATCCGGATGCGACGGAAGGGTTCGGGGAAGGGTGGCTTTGGTTAAGCTTGAGATCGGTGCCGTCGCCCCCATGCCTTTATAGAGGGCCGGTAAGCGTTAGACGTTGGTGGGATTGCGGTCAGGAGAAAAAAGACCGATAAGTCATTTTCTCCGTAGACGCCTAACAAAACCACCACAAAGGTACTACACTAGGTGGCGGTTTCGGCAACCCCGGAGCCGCCAGACAGCAAGTGGGCCGGAGCTTAAAAGGTGCCGGTCCGTAAACAGCGATGAGCGCGGGTAACAGGGTCGCAGCCCTGTGGACAGAGCAGAATACATGCCCACAGGCGTGACGTTCGCCCGGCTAAGGAACGAGCGACGATGCAAGACAGTTCCATGTACCGTCAGTGGCAGTCCTCCCATATCGGGGGCTCCAATGCGGCCTATGTTGATGAACTGTACGAATCCTATCTGACTGATCCCAATTCCGTGCCGGAAGACTGGCGCGCCTACTTCGAAAAGCTGCCCTCCAACGGCGCCGTTGAGTCCGATGTCCCCCATTCGGCGGTCCGTGAGTATTTCCTGCTCGAAGCCAAGAACAAGTCCCGTGTGCAGAAAGTCGGCGCCGGCGCCGTCAGCAGCGAGCATGAACGCCGCCAGGTGCGGGTGCTTCATCTGATCGCCGCGTACCGCAACCGGGGCCATCAGGTGGCCAAGCTGGACCCGCTCGGTTTGATGGAGCGCGAGGCGGTCTCCGACCTGGAGCTGGCGCACCACGGCCTGAGCAAGGCGGACATGGACACGGTGTTCCAGACCGGCAACCTGTTCATCGGTAAGCCGGAAGCCACCCTGCGCGAGATCATGGACTGCCTGAAGGGCACCTATTGCTCCACGGTGGGCTGTGAGTACATGCACATCGTCAACACCGCCGAGAAGCGCTGGCTTCAGCAGCGGCTGGAGGGCGTGCGCAGCCACCCGCAGTACGGCGCCGACATCAAGAGCCATATTCTCGAGCGTCTGACCGCCGCCGAAGGCCTGGAAAAATACCTGGGCAGCCGTTACCCCGGCACCAAGCGTTTCGGCCTGGAAGGCGGCGAATCGATGATTCCGCTGATGGACGAGATGATCCAGCGGGTCGGCAGTTACGGCGCCAAGGAGATGGTGATCGGCATGGCCCACCGTGGCCGCCTGAATCTGCTGGTCAATATCCTCGGCAAGAGCCCCCGCGATTTGTTCGGCGAGTTCGAGGGCAAGAGCTTCAACGAAAACGGCTCCGGCGACGTGAAGTACCACCAGGGCTTCTCGTCCAACGTGCAGACCTCCGGCGGCGAAGTGCATCTGGCGCTGGCCTTCAACCCGTCCCACCTGGAGATCGTGTCGCCGGTGGTGGAGGGGTCGGTGCGCGCCCGGCAGGATCGCCGCAACGACGCCGGCGGGGACCAGGTGGTGCCGATTCTGATTCACGGTGACGCGGCGTTCGCCGGTCAGGGCGTGGTCATGGAGACCTTCCAGATGTCCCAGACCCGCGGCTTCAAGACCGGCGGCACCCTGCACGTGATCGTCAACAACCAGGTCGGCTTCACCACCAGCCGCCGTGACGACGCCCGCTCCACCGAGTACTGCACCGACGTGGCGAAGATGGTTCAGTCGCCGATCTTCCACGTCAACGCGGACGATCCGGAGGCGGTCTACTTCGTCACCCAACTGGCGGTGGACTACCGCATGCAGTTCAAGAAGGACGTGGTGATCGACCTGATCTGCTACCGTCGTTCCGGTCACAACGAGGCGGACGAGCCGTCCTCCACGCAGCCGCTGATGTACAAGAAGATCAAGTCGCACCCGTCCAGCCGCACGCTGTACGCCGAGCGTCTGATCAACGAGCAGATCCTCTCCGAGCAGGACGCGCAGAAGATGGTCGACGACTATCGCGACGCGCTGGACGAGGGCAACCACGTGGTCAAATCACTGGTGCGCGAGCCCAACAAGTCCCTGTTCGTGGACTGGAGCCCCTACGTCGGCCATCAGGTCGAGGACGACTGGGACACCGGTTACCCGCTCAAGAAACTCCAGGATCTGGCCAACCGTCTGGAAACCGTGCCCGAGGGCGTGGTGCTGCAGCGGCAGGTGAAGAAGATTCTCGAGGACCGCCGCAAAATGACCGCCGGCGCCATGTCGATCAACTGGGGTTACGGCGAGACCCTCGCCTACGCCAGCCTGCTGGACCAGGGCGTGATGGTGCGGCTCACCGGCCAGGATTCCGGGCGCGGTACCTTCTCGCACCGCCATGCGGTGCTGCACAACCAGAAGAACGGCGAGGACTATGTGCCTCTGGCCCACCTTCAGGAAGGTCAGCCGCGCTTTGATATCTACGATTCGCTGCTCTCCGAGGAGGCGGTGCTGGGCTTCGAGTACGGCTACGCCACCACCACCCCGGAAGCACTGATCGTCTGGGAAGCGCAGTTCGGTGACTTCGCCAACGGCGCCCAGGTGGTGATCGACCAGTTCATGTCCTCCGGCGAAGCCAAGTGGGGGCGTTTGTGCGGCCTCACCCTGTTGCTGCCGCACGGCTACGAAGGTCAGGGCCCGGAGCACTCCTCCGCCCGGCTGGAACGCTTCCTGCAGCTGTGCGCCGAGCACAACATGCAGGTGTGCGTGCCCACCACCCCGGCGCAGATTTTCCATCTGCTGCGGCGCCAGGCGGTGCGTCCGCTGCGCAAGCCGCTGGTGGTGATGACGCCGAAGAGCCTGCTGCGTCACAAGCGCGCCAAATCGTCCCTGGAGGATTTGTCCGAAGGCCGTTTCCAGACCGTTCTGGACGACCGCGCCGACATCGACCACAAGGACATCAAACGCGTGGTGATGTGCTCCGGCAAGGTGTTCTACGACCTGCTGGAAAAACGCGAGTCGGACGACCTCAACGATACCGCGCTGGTGCGCATCGAGCAGCTGTATCCGTTCCCGGAAAAGCGTCTCCAGGAAGTCCTGGAAAGTTACCCCAATCTGGAAAATCTGGTGTGGTGCCAGGAAGAGCCGATGAACCAGGGCGCCTGGTACTGCTCGCAGCACCATATGTTCCGGGTGGCGCGGGCGGTCAACGACAAACTGCATGTGCATTACGCTGGCCGTGACATGGCGGCGGCCCCGGCGGTGGGCTCCATGTCCCTGCACGTGGAACAGCAACAGCGTCTCGTCGAAGACGCCTTCCAGATCAACTGAGCGACAGCCAACCGAGATAGGGTTAAGGAATAAGCATGGCGACAGACATCAAAGCCCCACAGTTTCCCGAATCCGTAGCGGACGGCACCGTGGCGACCTGGCACAAGAAAGAAGGCGAGGCGGTCAAGCGTGACGAGCTGCTGGTGGACATCGAAACCGACAAAGTAGTGCTGGAGGTGGTGGCCCCCAGCGACGGTGTGGTGGCGAAGATCATCAAGGACGAAGGCGACACCGTGGAAAGCCAGGAAGTACTGGGTCAGCTGGAAGCCGGCAGCGGCGCCGGCGGCGCGGACAGCGGTGACGACAAGGACGACGACAAGGACGACGACAAGGACGCCGCGAAAGACAGCGGAGACGACGACAAGGGCGAACAGAAACAAGCGCCCGCGGCGGACGATAAAGGCGCGCAGCAGCAAGACGAGGAGGGCGGTGACAAGGACGCCCAGGCCGGTCCCGCGGCGCGCAAGATGATGAGCGAACACAACCTCTCCGCGTCCGACGTCAAGGGCAGCGGCCGCGACGGCCGCATCACCAAGGAAGACGTGGAGAAAGCCCTGGCCAGCCGCGAGGAGCGCAAGCAGTCCTCCGCCGGCGAGACCAAAAGCGACGCGCCCAAGGCCGCGCCGATTCCGGCACCGGAACCGGGCGAGCGGGAAGAGCGCCGGGTACCGATGACCCGTCTGCGCAAGCGCATCGCCGAGCGCCTGGTGTCCGCGCAACAGAACGCGGCCATGTTGACCACCTTCAACGAGGTCAACATGAAGCCGATCATGGATATGCGCAAGAACTACAAGGACGCCTTCGAGAAGGCCCACGGCGTTCGTCTTGGTTTCATGGGCTTCTTTACCCGCGCTTGTGTGGAAGCACTCAAACGCTTCCCGGAAGTGAACGCCTCCATCGACGATGACGACGTGGTCTACCACGGTTACTACGACATCGGCATGGCGGTATCCACCGAGCGCGGTCTGGTGGTGCCGGTGGTGCGCGACGCGGACCAGAAGGGCCTCGCGGAAGTGGAATCGCAGATCATCGATTACGGCCAGAAGGCTCAGAAGGGCAAGCTGTCCATCGATGAAATGACCGGCGGCACCTTCACCATTTCCAACGGTGGCGTGTTCGGCTCCCTGATGTCGATGCCGATCCTCAACCCGCCGCAGACCGCCATTCTGGGCATGCACAAAATCCAGGAACGGCCCATGGCGGTGGACGGTGAAGTGAAGATTCTGCCGATGATGTATCTGGCGCTGTCCTACGACCACCGTCTGATCGACGGTAAGCAGGCGGTGCAGTTCCTGGTCGCGGTGAAGAACTTTATCGAGGATCCGGCGCGGCTGCTGCTGGACATTTAAAGGATTTATTATGGCTGATAAATACGATGTCATCGTCATCGGCGGCGGCCCCGGCGGTTACGTCGCCGCGATTCGCTGCGCGCAGCTGGGCTACAACACGGCCTGCATCGAGAAGCGCGTCAACAAACAGGACCAGCCGGCACTCGGCGGCACCTGCCTGAACGTGGGCTGTATTCCGTCCAAGGCGCTGCTGGATTCCTCCTGGAAGTACCATGAGGCGGAGCACGCCCTCGCCGATCACGGCGTGGGCGTGGGCAAACTGAGCCTTGATCTGGACACCATGCACCAGCGCAAGGACAAAGTCGTGCAGCAGCTCACCGGCGGCGTGGCCTCCCTGTTCAAGTCGAACAAGGTCACCTGGCTGCAGGGCAGCGGCCAGCTCAAGGCCAACAAGCAGGTGCAGTTCTCGCCGCTGGACGGCGACGAACAGACCCTGGAAGCCGAACACGTGATTCTCGCCGCCGGTTCCGTGCCGGTGGACATTCCGGTGGCCGAGGTGGATCAGAAGATCATTGTCGATTCCACCGGCGCCCTGGAATTCGATTCCGTGCCCAAAAAGCTGGGCGTGATCGGCGCCGGCATCATCGGCCTGGAGCTGGGCAGCGTCTGGGCCCGCCTCGGCAGTGAAGTGAAGGTGCTCGAAGCGGTGGATACGTTCCTGCCCACCGTGGACCGGCAGATCGGCAAGGAAGCCTTCAAACTGTTTTCCAAACAAGGGCTCGACATCCATCTGGGTGCCCGGGTCACCGGAACCAAGAAGAACAAGAATTCCGTGCGCGTCACCTACAGCTACGACGGTGAAGAGCACGAAGAGACGTTCGACCGCCTGATCGTGGCGGTGGGCCGCCGTCCTTACACCGAAGGCCTGCTCAGCCAGGACGCCGGCGTGACCATGGACGAACGTAACTATGTGTACGTCGACAGCCAGTGTCGCACCGATGTCCCGGGCGTGTACGCGATCGGCGATCTGGTGCGTGGACCGGCTCTGGCCCACAAAGCGATCGAAGAGGGCGTGATGGTGGCGGATGTGATTGCCGGGGAGCATACCCAGGTCAATTACGACGCCGTGCCGGGCGTCATTTATACCCACCCGGAAGTCGCCTGGGTGGGCAAGACCGAGGAAGAGGTGAAGGATTCCGGCGAGCCGTATAAAACCGGCGCGGTACCCTTCGCCGCCAATGGCCGCGCACTGGCCGCCGGCGAGCCCGGCGGTCTGGTGAAGTTCGTGGTGGACGAAAAAACCGACCGGGTGCTGGGCATGCACATCCTCGGCCCGCAGGCCTCCGAGCTGATTCAGCAAGGGGTCGTGGCGATGGAATTCGGTGCCAGCATCGAGGATCTGCAATTGATGGTGTTCGGCCACCCGAGCCTCTCCGAGACCGTGCACGAAGCGGCTCTGGCCACGGACTACAAGGCTATCCACGTGGCGCAACGCCGCCGCAAAAAGTAGGGCCCCGAAGATACCCAGCGGGCCCCGACACAAGAGGGGCCCGAAGAGGCCCCGATATTGCGCCGGGAGCGCTATCCACAGACAAGCTTACGGAAGTTAAGGCATGAATCTCCACGAGTATCAGTCGAAACAGCTTTTTGCTGATTACGGCCTGCCGGTTTCTCCGGGCTTCGCTTGCGATACACCGGAAGAGGTGGCGGCGAAGGCAAAGGAAATCGGTGGTGACAAATGGGTCGTGAAAGCCCAGGTGCACGCCGGTGGCCGCGGTAAGGCCGGTGGCGTCAAACTGGTCGACAGCCCCGAGGAAGCGGCGGAATTCGCCAAGAAGTGGCTGGGCCAGCGCCTGGTGACGTTCCAGACCGATGAACACGGCCAGCCGGTCACCAAAATTCTGGTGGAAACCTGCACCGACATCGCCCGCGAACTGTATCTGAGCGCGGTGCTCGACCGTGCCACCCGCCGGGTGGTGTTCATGGCGTCCACCGAGGGCGGCGTGGAGATCGAGAAAGTCGCCGAGGAAACCCCCGAGAAAATTCTCAAAGCGATCGTCGACCCGCTGGTCGGCGCGCAGCCCTATCAGGCCCGCGAGATCGCGTTCCAGCTGGGTCTGGAAGGCAAGCAGATCAACCAGTTCGCGAAAATTTTCGTGGGCCTGGCGAAGCTGTTCGAAGAGAAGGATCTGGCGCTGATCGAAGTGAACCCGCTGGTGATCACCGACCAGGGCGACCTGCACTGCCTGGACGCCAAGATCAACGTGGACGGCAGCGCGCTGTTCCGTCACCCGGACATCAAGGCACTGGACGATCCGACCCAGGAAGACGACCGCGAACGCCGCGCCGCCGAATGGGACCTCAACTACGTGGCCCTGGAAGGCAACATCGGCTGCATGGTCAACGGCGCCGGCCTGGCCATGGGCACCATGGACCTGGTCAAGCTGAAAGGCGGCGCGCCCGCCAACTTCCTGGATGTGGGTGGCGGCGCCACCAAGGAACGCGTCACCGAAGCGTTCAAGATCATCCTCTCCGACGACCAGGTGAAAGCGGTTCTGGTGAACATCTTCGGCGGCATCGTCCGTTGTGACCTGATCGCCGAGGGCATCATCGGCGCCGTGGAAGAAGTCGGCGTGGACGTGCCGGTCGTGGTGCGTCTGGAAGGCAACAACGCCGAACTGGGCGCCAAGAAGCTCGCCGAGAGCGGCATGAACATCGTAGCCGCAGAAAGTTTCGACGACGCCGCCGAACAGGTGGTGAAAGCCGCTGGAGGTGCCAAATGAGCGTATTGATTGATAAGAACACCAAGGTGATCTGTCAGGGTTTCACCGGCAGCCAGGGCACCTTCCATTCCGAACAGGCGCTGGAGTACGGCACCAAGATGGTGGGCGGCGTGACCCCGGGCAAGGGCGGCCAGACCCATCTGGGCCTGCCGGTGTTCAACACCGTGGCCGAAGCGGTCAAAGAGACCGGCGCCACCGCGTCCGTGATCTACGTACCGGCTCCGTTCTGCAAGGATTCCATCCTGGAAGCCGCCGACGCCGGCATCGAGCTGATCGTCTGCATCACCGAGGGTATCCCGGCGCTGGACATGCTCTATGTGAAGGAATACCTGGACCGTAAGCAGGGCGTGCGTCTGATCGGCCCGAACTGCCCGGGCGTGATCACCCCCGGTGAATGCAAGATCGGCATCATGCCCGGTCACATTCACAAGCCCGGCAAGGTGGGCATCGTGTCCCGTTCCGGCACCCTGACCTACGAGGCGGTCAACCAGACCACCAAACTGGGTTACGGCCAGTCCACCTGCATCGGCATTGGCGGCGACCCGATTCCCGGGACCACCTTTATCGAAGCGCTGGAGCTGTTCCAGAACGACCCGCAGACCGAAGCCATCGTGATGGTCGGTGAAATCGGCGGTACCGCCGAGGACGAAGCCGCCGCCTACATCAAGGACAACGTCACCAAGCCGGTAGTCAGCTACATCGCCGGTGTCACCGCGCCCCCGGGTAAGCGCATGGGCCACGCGGGCGCCATCATCGCCGGTGGCAAGGGCACCGCGGACGAGAAGTTCGCCGCCCTGGAAGCGGCCGGTGTGGTCACCGTCCGCAACCCCGCCGAAATCGGCGAAGGCGTGAAAAAAGCCACCGGCTGGTAATCCCGCGACGTACCAGAGTGGTTAATAAAAAGGCCGGCAATCGCCGGCCTTTTTTTATACCCCGCCACTGTCAGTGCAGGATGTCCTCGTCATCGTCGTCCATATCGAAGAACTCGTAATCACCAAGCTCGCGCTTGAGACGACGCTCTTCCAGACGGTCTTCGATGCGGTGCCTCATGTCCATGTTGAAACTGCGTGAACGGGCTGCTTTCTCTTCCTGGAGATCGTCGTCCACGCCATCTTCGAGTTCAAAATCATCGTTCATCAGTAAATCATCCGACTCATAGTCATTCTCAGTGCGTCGGTCACTCATGGTCGCCTCCTTCGGAAACGGAACCGCCGTAAACAACCGGGTACCGAGCGGCATCCCCCTGGGAGGATTCCAGCTCTGACCACCTCAGCGCCTGTATAACGTCAGTTTTTTATCGAGACAAGCGTTTTTTGATGAAATCCGATGACCGGTATTTCGCGGCCCGGTGTGACCACCGTCATACCCTTGGGGGCCGGGAACATGTCGCGATGGTGAAAGTGTGGATTGACCGGGTAAGGCTTTGTAAGCTGACGTTTACCATGGCGGCATGACGCCGGCCGCCGGCCGGCTATCGGGGAGAGCATAATAAAATGGCGGAATGGCTATTAGTGGCCGGCCTCAGCCTGCTGATCATGGCCACGGTGGGGCTGGTGCGGCAGGCCGCGTTCCGTGGCGACAGCACGCTGCTTTTTCTAATACCCCTGGCCGGTTTGCGCCAGGTCCAGGAAAACTGGCAAAACTACGGGGTGCTGGCCCTGCTCAGGGTGCTCGGCACCGTGTGCCTGCTGGTCGGCGCGGGGCTGATCTATGTGCAGCACGAGCGGCTGGAGCCGATCAACGCGGTGCCCGGCCAGGTGCTGCGTGGCGCCAAAACCCCGGCGGCCACCACCTTCGTGCGCTCCCCGGAGGCGGCGCTGTTAATGGTGCAGGGCGACGGCAAGCCGCTGTCCGGCCTGATCCACGGCCAGACATTGCTGAACCCGGTGCGGGTCACCCTGATCAACGGCGTGCTCAGCATCCACCAGGGGGAGGCGTTCCTGCCCGACCTTTCCGTCAGCATCCTGCTCGGCTGGCGCCCGGAGGACATCCAGGAACGGCGCACCCTGCTGATCACCCCGGCGGAATCCGGCGGCCCGCCGGTGCATGTGTCCTGGAAACCGGAAGGGCGCAGCTACCCCGAGACCCGCATCTTCAACGAGGGCTACCGGCTGGAGCTGGCGCTGGCACCGCTCGGCGACCAGCAGTTCACCGGCGCCCTGCAGCTGGTGCTTCCCGATACCCTGCGCAGCTATCTGGTCGGAGACTTCACGGTACAGACCAACCACCTGCGCTACCGTAACGGCAAAGTGGATTTGTTTTTCGATCACCCGGACACGCTCGGCTACGTGGCGCGCGAATATCTGCATACCCAGTTTCCGGCCGGGGCGGTGGCGTCGATCCGCATCGAGAACGTCAACCTGCGGCGCGCTTCCCGCGAAGGGGAAGTGCAGGCCCGCGTGGCACTGCGCGACGGCACCGTGGAACGCCGGCGGTTGCAGTTGGAAGAAAACAGCGTCGGCTGGGCGGTGACCCCGGGCTCCATGGAAACCCGGGTGCTCGCCGCCGGCGCCGCCGAGACAGCGGACAGCGGCGTGCTCGGCGCCTCGGCGCCGCGCGCGGCGCTGTCGCCGGCGGTGACCGTGCGCCTGCACCGCTTTACCGACC
Organism: Alloalcanivorax sp.; assembly: GCF_964221125.1. NCBI lineage: Bacteria > Pseudomonadati > Pseudomonadota > Gammaproteobacteria > Oceanospirillales > Alcanivoracaceae > Alloalcanivorax > Alloalcanivorax sp. The sequence goes on along the minus strand of NZ_CAXPXK010000006.1, from coordinate 15,349 downwards.
TGGCCTCCTACCTGGGCCAGCAGGTGACCGTCACGGAGCGCGACGGCAGCGCCAGCAGCGGCACGCTGACCCGCGTCAACGAGCAGCGCCTGTGGCTGGAAATGACCATGGGCTCCGGGCGGGCGGAAATCAATCTGCGTGAGGACAGCGTGCGTGAACTGATGCTCGCCGACGGCACCCGGCTGGTGCTGGACACCGCCGGCGGCGGCGAGACGGCGGCCGCGCCGGCGCCCGATCGGGCCTCCCCCGACGAAGACGGGGCGCCGTACCAGGGCTTGATCGGCGGCCCGGTGACGGTGACCCTGGAAAGCGGTGAACGCCACCGGGGGACCCTGGTGGACGTCGACAAGAGACGCGTGACGCTGGCGGTGGCAATGGGTTCCGGCAAGGTCGAGTACTTCTACGACCTCGGCGACGTGGCTTCAATCGAGGAGGCGCAATGAAGGTTCTGATAACCGGCGGCAGTGGTTTCATCGGCGGCGAGCTATGCCGGCGGCTGGCCGCCCACGGCCACGCTCTGACCGTGCTCAGCCGGTCGCCGGAGCGGGCGCGGTCGAAACTGCCCGAGGGCACCCGGGTGGTGGCGTCCCTGGACGACATCGGCGACGACGAGGCTATCGACGGCATCGTCAATCTGGCCGGCGAAAACCTCTTCACCCGCCGCTGGAGTGAATCCCGCAAGCGCACCCTGATGGCTTCGCGGCTGGACACCACCCGCGAGCTGGTGGCGCTGTGCCGACGGCTCGACACCACGCCCTCGGTGATGGTGAGCGGCTCGGCGGTGGGTTTTTACGGCGACGCCGGCGACGCCGAGCTGACCGAGCACAGCTCCGCCCGGCGCAAGGATTTCGGCTACCGGCTCTGCGACGCCTGGGAGCAGACCGCCCGCGAGGTGACGGGGCAGGGCGTGCGCCTGAGCATCATCCGTACCGGCGTGGTGCTGGGGCGCGACGGCGGCATGCTGAAAGGGCTCTGGCCGGTCTACCGGCTGGGGCTCGGCGCCCGTCTCGGTGACGGCAGCCAGTGGCTGAGCTGGATCCATATCGAGGACATGGTGTCGATCCTGGCGCGCGCCCTGGAGACCCCGGGCGTGGAGGGCGTCTTTAACGCCACCGCCCCTCAGCCGGTGACCCAGCGGCATTTCCACCGGGCGCTGGCCAGCGCCGTCCATCGTCCCGCCCCCTGGGTGGCCCCGGCGCCGTTGCTGCGGCTCGGCCTGGGTGAACTGTCCGGGCTGTTGCTGGGCGGCCAGCGGGTCTACCCGCGCCGCCTGGAAGACCAGGGCTTCACCTTCCGCTTCCCGAGCCTCGAAGAGGCGCTCGACGATCTCGCCAACACCGCTTCGTAGAGAGGTCCGGACCTTGAAAAAGGCCGTCCGGGTGCCTATCTAGAAGGCGGCGGTGCCGGGGAGGGCGCCGTGGTGTTCAGTGATTATCCGGCGGAGAAGAATCTATGAGTCAAGACCGCGAAACCCGTGGTTTCCAGGCGGAAGTATCCCGCCTTTTGCACCTGATGGTGCACTCCTTGTACAGCAACCGTGAGATTTTCCTGCGCGAGCTGATATCCAACGCCTCCGACGCCTGCGACAAACTGCGTTTCCGGGCGCTCGACGACGCCGAGCTGCTGGAAAACGATCCGGAGCCCTGGATCCGGCTCTCGGTGGACAAGGACGAGGGCACACTCACCATCGCCGACAACGGCATCGGCATGAACCGGGAAGAGGTGGTCGACAATCTGGGCACCATCGCCCGCTCCGGCACCGAGAAGTTTCTCGCCAGCATGACCGGCGACCGCCGCAAGGACGCCCAGTTGATCGGCCAGTTCGGCGTGGGCTTCTATTCCGCCTTTATCGTCGCCGGCCGCGTCGAGGTGTTCAGCCGCCGTGCCGGCGACCCCGCCGACCAGGGCGTGCGCTGGGAAAGCGACGGCGAGGGCGAGTTCACCGTGGAAACCATCGAGCGCCCCCAGCGCGGCACCGCGGTGGTGCTGCACCTGCGCGACGACGCCAAGGAATTCCTGGACGACCAGAAAGTGCGCGCCACCGTGCAGCAGTATTCCGACCATGTGGCGTTCCCGATTCTGATGCCGACCCCGGCGGAGACCGGCGGTGAGGGCGAAGACGGCACCAGCGAGTGGCAAACCATCAATTCCGCCACCGCGCTCTGGCAACGCCCCCGCCAGGAGATCAGCGACGAGGAATACCAGAATTTCTATCGTCACCTGAGCCATGATTTCCAGGACGCGCTGACCTGGAGCCACAACAAGGTGGAAGGGGCACTGGAATACACCAGTCTGCTCTACGTGCCCGCCCGGGCGCCGTTCGATCTCTATCACCGCGAGGCCAGCCGTGGCCTGAAGCTGTACGTGCAGCGTGTGTTCATCATGGACGACGCAGAGCAGTTTCTGCCCCTGTACCTGCGCTTCGTGAAGGGCGTGATCGACGCGCCCAACTTGCCGCTCAACGTCAGCCGCGAGCTGCTGCAGGACTACGGCCCGGTGCGCAAGATCCGCGCCGCGCTCACCAAGCGTGTTCTGCAGACGCTCAAGAAACTGGGCAACGACGAGGAAAAATACGCCACCTTCTGGTCGCAGTTCGGCGAGGTGCTCAAGGAAGGCATCGGCGAGGACCCGGACAACCGCGAGGCGATCGCCGCCTTGCTGCGCTTCCCGTCCACCGAGGACGTCCGGCCCGGCGCCGTGGGGCTCGACCAGTACCTGGAGCGCGCCGGTGAAAAGCAGGACAAGATCTATTACCTGCTGGCCGACAACCTGAACGCGGCGCGCAACAGCCCGCACCTGGAAGTGTTCCGCAAGAAAGGCATTGAGGTGCTGCTGCTCACCGAGCGGGTCGACGAATGGATGGCCGGCTATCTGGGCGAATACAAAGGGTGCAAACTGGTCAACGCGGCCCGCGGCCAGCTGGACATGGACCAGGAAGACCAGGAGCGCGCCGACCAGGACAAGCAGGCGCCGCTGATCGGCCGTCTCAGTGACAGCCTGGGCGATCAGGTGGCGGAAGTGCGGCCCACCAGCCGGCGGGTGGATTCGCCGGCCTGCCTGGTGCTGGCCGAGGACGAGCTGGGCCCGCAGATGCGCATGATGCTGGAAGCCGCCGGCCAGCCGGTGCCGGACAGCAAGCCGACGCTGGAAGTGAATCTGGCGCACCCGCTGCTGCAACGGCTGGAAGGCATCGAGGAGAGCGCCACCTTTACGGAACTGGCCGAGCTGCTGCTCGATCAGGCGCTGCTCGCCGAAGGCCAGCTGCCCTCGGACCCGGCGGCCACCGCCCGGCGCCTGAACCGGCTGCTGCAGGAGCGTGCCGACCAGTCCTGAACGACCCGGCCGGGCGCATTGCCTGGCCTGGTGGAGGCGCTTATGATGCCCCCTTTGGTGACCCACCCGCCCGAACAGAGGGGCTCTTGATGGAGCAGCGCAAACACACCGCCGCGATTCTCGGCGGTGGCAGTTTCGGCACCGCCACGGCCAGCATCCTGGCCGAAAACGGCCACCGCACCCGCCTCTGGGTGCGCGATCCGGAAACCGCCGCCGCCATTAACGAGGACGGGGAGAACCCCCGTTATCTGCCCGGCCAGACTCTGCCCGAGGGGGTTCACGCCACCGAGCATCTCGACCAGGTGCTCGACGGCGCCGATCTGATCTTCGTGGCGGTGCCCTCCAGCGCCTTCGTGGAGGTGCTGCGCCAGGCCCGCCCCATGGTCAAGGACGGCACCCTGGTGGTGAGCTGCACCAAGGGCATCCACGAAGACGGCTTCCTGCTGATGAGCCAGCTGCTCAAGCGCGAGTGGGACCACACCCGCATCGGCGTGCTCAGCGGCCCCAACCTGGCGCGGGAGATCGTCGAGCGCAAGTTCACCGGCTCGGTGATCGCCAGCCCCGACGAGGCGCTCTGCCACACCATCCAGCAGGCGCTCAGCTGTGAATATTTCCGGGTTTACGACAACCCGGACATTTACGGCGTGGAGCTGGGCGGCGCGCTCAAGAACATCTACGCGGTGGCGTCCGGCATGGCCGCCGCCATCGACATCGGCGAGAACAGCCGCAGTTTCATGCTCACCCGGGCGTTGGCGGAAATGAGCCGCTTCGCCGTGGAGCTGGGCGCCAACCCGCTCACCTTCCTGGGGCTGTCCGGGGTCGGCGACCTGATCGCCACCTGTTCCTCCTCCCTGTCGCGCAATTACCGGCTCGGTTATCAGCTCGGCCAGGGCCAGGAACTGCAGCAGGCGCTCGATACCCTGGGTCAGACCGCCGAGGGCCTTAACACCATTCGGCTGGTCGCCACCCACGCGGAAAAACTCAACGTCTACATGCCGCTGGCCACCGCCCTCTACGAGATCATCTATCAGGGCAAGCCGCTGGAGACCATGATCGCCCGGTTGATGAGCGGCGAGCACAAGCACGACGTGGAGTTCAGCTTCCACGGGGGGGCGGCTTGAGAGTCTACCTTTGCCGGCACGGCGAAGCCGTGGCTCAGGCCCCCACCGACGCCGAGCGCCCGCTCACCGAACGCGGGCGCCTGGAAGTGATGGCCCTGTGGCAGAGATTGCGCGAGGAGGGGGTGACCGTGGACCGCCTGATCGCCAGCCCCTACCGGCGCGCCCAGCAGACCGCGCTGTGCATCGCCCGTGCCTACGGCGGCATGGATCAGGAGGCGTGCGGGTATCTGGTGCCGGAAGCGGCGCCGGATCAGTTTCTCGACTGGCTGATCGAGCAGCCGTCCTGCGAGAACCTGGTGCTGGTCAGCCACATGCCGCTGGTGTCGCTGCTGAGCGCCCTGTGGGTGGGCGAGCCGCGCTCGCGGCCGGGGTTCCGCGTCGGCAGCGTGGCCGCGTTCGATGTCGACGTGGCCGCCGCCGGCGGCGCACGGCTGCTGTGGCTGCGCGCCCCGGAGTAACCCGGCCGGCGCGGGCCGGGCGTCAATCCTCTTCTTTCCAGTGCTGGACCGCCACCTGGTCCTTCACGTGGTCGAGAATCTTCAGCAGCGTTTCCTTCACCATCTCATTGAGTTGTTCGCCGCCGCCGCTGGACGCCACCAGAAGGTTGTCCACCAGGGCGTCCAGCCGTTGCCGGTTGGCCGGGGCGCTGATGTCCTCGACGATTTGCGCCACCAGGGCGGTGCCGCCGTCGCGCACGGTGTCGCCGAGCAGCGCGATGGCGCGCGGGCCGGCCACCGGAATCGCCGCCAGCCGCCGGCCCGCCGGGGTGCGTTGCACCGCTTCGTCGGTGACGTGCACCAGGTACTCGGAAAGCTGATCGCGGTACTGGTCGTGGCTGCGGCGGGTGGCGTCGGCGATGCGGCCGGCCACATAGTCCACCAGCTGCGCCCGCCGCGGCGCCAGCACGTCCTGCTCGATGCGGTGCATCATCGCGCCGCCGCTGCGGATCTCCCGCTGCGCGCCATCCAGCACGTTGATCACCACCCGGTCGGAAATCTCTTCCATCAGGATGCGGTAATACTTGATCACCGTGGCGCCCACCGCGGTGTCTCGGAAGTCCACCACGCCGAGCTTCTGCAGCCGGTACATCAGGCTCACCACACGCAGGATCCGCAGCCAGCGGAAGCTGCCCACCGGGATGCAGCCGAGCAGGTCGTACCAGTGCACGAACGGATAAAAGAACCAGCGATGATAGGTTTGGCGGGCGATGGCGGCGGCCCAGCGGATCACGAACTCGGTGAGATAGACACTGACGAAGGCCAGATCGATTTCAAAGAAGTTGGCATGAATGCTGTCGCTGTAGAAGCGATAGAAGTCCGGCGTGTAGGTTTCCATCGCCGATTGCACCGCTTCGACCCGGTAGATCCAGTCAAACAGGATCAGGCTCAGGTTGGCGATCACCAGCAGGATCATGCCCACATCGATCAGGAACCCGAGCCCGTCCAGGTTGGGCCTCAGCCGCTTGAGGTTGAAATGAACGCTCATGAGGGCAGGTTATCGAACCGGCTCCACACCGGGCAGTGGTCCGAAGGGCGCTCCATGGCGCGCATCTCGTAGTCGACACCGCAATCGGTCAGGCGCTCCACCAGGGGCTTGGTGGCCAGCACGGTATCAATGCGCAGGCCGCGGCGCGGGTCCCGTTCAAAGCCTCTGGAACGGTAATCAAACCAGGAAAACACGTCGTCGGTGTCCGGGTACCGGCAGCGGAAAGTGTCTTCCAGGCCCCAGTCGATCAGACGCTGCCACCATTCCCGTTCCTCGGGCAGAAAGCTGGTCTTGCCCTCGCGCAGCCAGCGCTTGCGGTTGGCTTCGCCGATGCCGATGTCCAGGTCGGTGGAGGAGATGTTGAAGTCGCCCATGATGGCCAGCTTCTCGCTGGCGTCGTGGTGGTTCTCCAGATAATGCTGCAGATCCTGGTAGAACTTTTCCTTGGCGGGAAACTTCACCGGATGCTCGCGGTTTTCGCCCTGCGGGAAATAACCGTTGAGCACCGTCAGTGGCTGGCCGTCGGCGTCACGCAGCCGGCCGATGATCATGCGGCGCTGGGCGTCCTCGCCGTCGGAGGGAAAACCGTATTGCACGTCTTCCAGCGGTTCCCGGGTCAGCAGCGCCACCCCGTAATGGCCTTTCTGGCCGTGATAATAGGGGTGATAGCCCAGGTCGCGGATCGCCTGTTCCGGAAACTCGCTGTCCTGAACCTTGGTTTCCTGCAGGCCCACCAGGGTGGGTTTGTATTTGCCCAGCAGCTCTTCCAGCTGATGCAAGCGTGCGCGAATACCATTGATATTGAACGAGATCAGCGTCATGACACCTCCTGTTTGCCGCGCATTGTACAATCCCCGACGCGAACTGTCCGCGCGTTGGCGGATTTCGCCATGGGTTTGCCGCCGGGGGCGGTTATCATGGTCCTTTTTGCATTGCCGATTTTTCGAGGAGAGCGCTGGATGAACACCCAAGCGGCGGCGGGACGCAAACCGGTGCTGGCCTTTGCCCACGCCAACGGCGTGCCCGGGCACAGCTACGACACCTTCCTGGCGCCCCTGGCGGAGCACTACGACATCCATGTGGTGGAGTGCCTCGGCCAGGATCCCCGTTACCCGGTGGACCGGGACTGGAAAAGCCTGAGCCTGGAACTGGAAGCCTTCCTCGAACCGCTGCCCAAGCCGATTATCGGTCTGGGGCACTCGATGGGTTCGGTGCTGATGTTCTGGGTCGCCCACCGCCATCCGGATTGGTTCCGGGCCCAGGTGATGCTCGACCCGCCCCTGGCCAACGGCCTGCAGGGCGCCGCCTACCGGCTGGCCCGGTTGACCGGGCAGGGCGACCGTTTCTCGCCGGCGAAAAAGAGCAAGGGCCGGCTGGATTACTGGGCCAGCTGGGACGACGTGGAGAGTTATTTCAACTCCCGCGGCCTGTTCAAGGCGTTCGACCCGCGGTCGCTGAAGAACTACCTGGAAGCCGGCCTGGAGCGCCACGGCGACGGCTGGCGTCTGCGCTTCCGCCCGGAGGTGGAAGTGGCGGTGTTCCGCGAGACCCCCACCGGGGTCACGGCGCTGCCGCGCACCCGGGTGCCCGGCGTGCTGGTCACCGGCGAGCAATCGCCGAAGCTGTTCCACCTCGGCGGTGCCCGCCACGCCCGCCGCCACCGGATGACGCGCCTGTTCGCCCCGGGCAGCCATATGTACCCGCTGGAGCGCCCGGAGGGCACCGCGCAACTGGTGCTGCGCGCCCTGGACGGCGTGCTCGGTCCGGACCACCGGCAAGACGGCGCGGAAGCCGGGGAGGGCGCCCGCAATGCCCACTAACCCGTCCCGGACTCCGGTGGAACGCCGCTTCCGCGCCTACGGCCAGGAACTGGCCGGCCTGCAGTGGCCCGGCGAGGGCGAACCGGTGCTGGCGCTGCACGGCTGGCTGGACAACGCCGCCTCCTTTCAGCCGCTGGCGGAACCGCTCGGCCATCCGCTGGTGGCGCTGGATTTCGCCGGCCACGGCCATTCCGAGCACCGCCCGCGCCACCAGGCCACCCATTACGTGGACCACGTCCGCGACGTGCTGGCGGTGGCCGATCAGTTGGGCTGGGACCGCTTCGTGCTGGTCGGCCACTCCATGGGCGCCGGCGTGGCCTGTTTGTTCGCCGCCACCTTCCCGGAACGGGTCAGCCGCCTGGTGCTGATCGAAGGCCTGGGACCACCGGCCACCGCCGCCGACGAAGTGGCGCCCAACCTGCGTAAAGCCATCGACCAGATGCAGGCGCTGCCGGACAAGCGCAAGCCGGTGTACGCGGATCCGGAGCAGGCGGTGGCGGCGCGGCTGCCGGCCCTGGGCGGCCTGGAGGAAAGCTCGGCCCGGTTGCTGTGCGAGCGCGGGCTGGAGCAGGTGGACGGCGGCTGGACCTGGCGCACCGACGCGCGGCTGCGCATCACCTCGTCACTGCGGCTCACCGACGACCAGGTGAAAGGGTTCGCCGAGCGCATCACCGCGCCCACCTTGCTGGTGCTGGGTAATGAGGGGCTTGGCGGCGACGGGCGCTTCGATCACCGCATCGAGTGGCTGCGCGACGTGCGGGTCACCCGCCTGCCCGGGCGTCACCATCTGCATATGGACGATCCGCTGCCGGTGGCGGACGCCATCAAAGCCTTCCTCGGTTGACCAAAACATTGGCGCCGGCGAGCCATCCCGTCATGGCGGCGCCGGCGGGCACGGTTATCCTCGCGGTAGTGAAACCTTAATAAAAAACGCGAGGAGAGCCGGGCATGAAAGTGGTGGAAGCCGCACAGATCAACGAGTACGTCGGCGAGGACATGGGCGCCTCGGAATGGTTCACCATCGACCAGGGGCGCATCAACGACTTCGCCGCCGCCACCCTGGACCATCAATTTATCCATGTGGATCCGGAGCGCGCCAAGGCGACGCCGTTCGGCACCACCATCGCCCACGGTTACCTGACGCTGTCGCTGCTGCCGTACCTGCAGACCAGCATCGATGATTTTCTGGTGCCGCGCGGCATGAAAATGGGCATGAACTACGGCTTCGACAAGCTCCGCTTCATGGCCCCGGTCAAGGTCGACGCGCGCATCCGCGCCCGCGCCACTCTGATCGAAGCCAATGAGAAGAAGCCCGGCCAGTGGTTGCTGAAATTCCTGTTCACGGTGGACATCGAGGGCGAGGACAAGCCCGCCCTGGTGGCCGAATGGCTGCTGATGTACTTCGTCTGAATCAGGCGTTGCGCTCGAACAGCATGCCGGCGGCTTCGAGCCGGTCGATCAGGCGGTCGCCGAGCGCCATCACCGGGGTGACCACGCCGGTGTGCATGGGGTAACCCTCGTCCAGCGCGAGGCCCATCAGGGTTTCCGAGAGCATCTTGGCGGTTTCGTCGTAGCCGGGATCGCCACCGGACACCCGGCACAGCACTTCGCTGTCGCCGCAACGGGCGCGCACCTTCACCTGGAACCAGGAACGGGCGCGGGTGGCTTCATCCGGGCCCTGACCGGCCGGGTTGAGCTTCATCAGACGGCGCCGCAGCGGGCCGATCTGGGCCGCCAGCACCAGCCCGCCGACGCCGGCGGCGCCGCCGATCAGCTTGCCCAGCCCGCCGGTGACCAGATAATGGCCGTAGCGGAACTCCGGGCCGTAATCGTCCAGCGCCCGGGCCGAGCGCATCACCACCATCGGATCAATGGTCGGCATGGGCGCCAGCCAGCCGCCCAGCGCCTCGTCCTTGTGCGGCTTGGGCGCCAGACCGCCCACCTTGCGCGGGTACCATTGTTTGAGGCGCACCTGGGCGTCGCGCTGGCTGCGCTGGTTGGCGCCGGGCCGGGCGAACGCCTCCAGCGCCGAGCGCCAGGTGCCGCCGGAAAACTTGGCGGAGAACGCCACCGCGCCTTCGGCGGTCACCGGGCCGTCCAGTTTGCCGCCGTGCTCCAGGGTCAGTTCGCGGATCGCGAACAACACCCCGGCGTCATGGGGAATCGAGTCGAAGCCGCAGCAGTTGACCAGCGCGCAGCCGCTGGCCTGGGCGGCCTCGTGGTAGCGGCTCAGCAGGGTGTTGACGAATTCCGGTTCGCCGGTGAGGTCGCAGTAATGGGTGCCCTGTTCCACGCAGGCGCGCACCAGCGGCTCGCCGTATTGCATGTAGGGGCCCACGGTGCTGGCCAGGGCGCGGGTCCGGGCGGCCAGGGCGGTGAGGCTGGCGGGGTCGCCGCTGTCCGCCTCGATCAGCTCCGGCGGGTTGTCGCCGGGCAGGCCGGCGGCCACCTGCTCAAGCTTGGCGCGGTTGCGGCCCGCCAGGGCCCAGGGCGTGCCCGCGGGCAGCTTGCGGGCCAGATAGCGGGCACACAGGCCGCCGGTGAAACCGGTGGCGCCGTACAGAACCAGGGCGTAGGGACGGGTGGCACTCATGCTCGCTCCTTACTTTTGACGAGGGGCAGTCGCCGAACAATTGAAATGGCTTGTCGGCGCAGTGTAGCTTTGCCTTCGCCCCGGGCCTACCGGTACCCCGGCGATTGGCCTTCAGGGCATCTTATTACTCGGGAGAAAACCATGGATGTCACCGCGGAACGCCGCTATCCGGTGAATGTTGAAGAGCTGTACGGCATTCTCACCAGCCGGGCGTTTTTCGAACAGCGTTATCAATGGGGCAAAGTGGACGATTACCGCTTTGAGGTGTTCGAACCGGCCGGCGACGGCTTCCACATCCGTATTGCGCAGCCCATCGAAATCCGTCTGGACAAGGTGCCCGCCTTCGCGCGCAAGTTGCTGCCCTCGGAAGCGGAACTGACCACCGAATTCCACTGGCGCCCGGCCACCGGCGGCTACCAGGCGGACTATCGCTTTCAGCTGGGCAATGTGCCGGTGAAGGTGAGCGGCACCATGACGCTGCCCGCCGACGGCGATCAGTCCCGCCAGATCACCCGCGTGGCGGTGCATTCATCCCTGCCGCTGGTGGGTCGCAAACTGGAGCGTTTGATCGGCGAGCGTTTCGATAAGGCGCTGGAAGGCGATTACCGCCACACCCTGCGCTATATCGAGGAAGTGCATCAGCAATAAGTGCATTAACGATAGCGGCGCAGGCTGCTGCCCAGTTTCGCCATGCGCGCCACGAAGCGTTCCGGGCGCCAGCGCTTCCTGCGCCAGTCGCGGCGGGCCTCCGGCTGTGGAAACAGGTACAGCGGCCGCTTGCCCATCTGCTGAAGGATGGTGTCCGCCACCTCGGCGGCGCTTTCCGGGGCGTCGTCCATGGCGCGCTGCAGGCGGGCACGGCTGAGCGGATCGGCGTTGGGCATGCGCCGGCTCATGTCGCTGGAGAACAGATCCGGACAGACCACGCTGACGCCGATATTGAGCCCGTCCAGTTCCGCCGCCAGGGCCTCGCTGAAGCGGATCAGCGCGGCGTTGCAGGCCACATAGGCGGCCATGCCCGGCGGCGCGGTGATGCCCGCCAGCGCCGCCACGTTGATCAGGTGGCCGTCACCCTGGCGCTTCATCATCGTCAAGGCGGTGCGACAGCCGTGGACCGCGCCCATCAGGTTGGTGTGCCAGAGCTGCTCCCAGGTGGCCGGCGTTTGCCCCTCGAACGGGCCCATGGCGGCCAGCCCGGCGTTGTTGATCAGGATGTCGAGCCGTTCCCAGCGCCGCTGTACCCGCTCCAGGGCGTGGCGCCAGTCCGCCTCCACGGCCACGTCGGCGTGCACGAACAGCACCTCGGCGCCGTCCCGGCGCAGCGCGTCAGCGAGCTGCTCGCCGGCCACCCGTTCCCGGTCGAGCAGCGCCAGCTTATAGTCCCGCGCGGCGCCGAGAGCGAGCGCCCGGCCCAGGCCGTGGGCGGCGCCGGTGATCAAAAGAACCGGTTTCATTCGCTCAGGCCCGTTCCGTCTCGAGTTCTTTCATGGGGGTGCGCAGCACGTTTTCTTCGCCTTCGCTGCGCGCCAGGATCACCGCGCCGACGCTGTCGCCCCAGACGTTCACCGCGGTGCGGCACATGTCCAGCAGCCGGTCGGTGACCAGAATCAGACCGATCGCTTCCGCGGGCAGGCCGATAGTGCCCAGGATCACGGTGATCGCCACCAGGCTGGCGGCCGGAATGCTGGCCACGCCGATGGAGGTGAGCAGGGCGGTCAGCACGATCACGAACTGGGTGGTCAGGGACAGGTCCATGCCGTAGGCCTGGGCGATGAAGATCGCCGCCACGCACTCGTACAGGGCGGTGCCGTCCATGTTGACGGTGGCGCCCAGCGGCAACACGAAGCTGGAGGTGCGCTTGGACACGCCGGAGCGCTTCTGCACGCAGTCCATGCTCAGCGGCAGGGTGGCGGCGGAGCTGGCCGACGAAAAGGCGGTCATCAGCGCCGGCGCCATGGCCTGCAGGTGGCGCACCGGCGAGCGTTTGGCGAACAGCCGGATCAGCAGCGGCATCACGCCGAACATATGAATGCCCAGCGCCAGCAGCACGGTGACGAAGAACAGCGCCAGCGGCTCCACCGCGTCCAGCCCGGTGCGGGTGACGGTGGCGGCGATCAGGCCGAACACGCCCAGCGGCGCGAAGCGGATGATCACCATGGTGATGCGCATGGTGACCTGATAGATGCCTTCCACCACCTGGCGCAGATGCTCACCGGGCGCGCCGGGCAGGGTGCGCAGGAAGAAGCCGAAGAACAGCGAGAACACGATCAGCCCCAGCATCTGGGTTTCGGCGGCGGCCTGGAACAGGTTGGGCGGCAGCAACTGGCGCAGTATTTCGGTGAAGTCGCCGGCGCCGCGGCCCTCGATGCTGGCCAGGGCCCGGTCGGTGTCCGCCGACAGGCCCAGCAGGTTCCGCGCCGGCTGGCCGTCGATCACGCCGGGGGCGATCAGATTCACCACCACCAGCCCCACCAGCACCGCGATCAGGCTGGTGCTCAGGTAGAACAGCACGGTTTTCAGGCCCAGCCGGCCGAGATCGTCGCCGTCGCCCACGTTGACCATGCCGCTGATAATGGCGGTGGTGATCAGCGGCACCACCACCATCTTCAGGGCATTGATGAACAGATCGCCAATCAGGTCATAGCCGGGCAGCAGCGGTAGCCCGAACAGCCGGGTGCTCTCTTCGGTGAGCGCCCCGGCAATACCGCCCAGCACCATGGCCAGAAATATCTGGTGATGTAATTTCATTCAGCGCCCCGATTACACAGTGTGGGCTAGCATAATGACCCCTTTGAACCACTGGCAAGCAACGTCGGCCGTCAGAGCAGGGCGTGCAGCGCGGATTCCAGCCCCGGGCGCTGCCCGCGCACGCGGTCGACGGCCAGTTTCAGCAGCCGGTCACTGTGCACCGGGCCGAACCGTTCGCACAGCAACACATAGGCGCGGTTAAGCAAACGCCGCAGCTGATCCTGGTCCAGCGGCGCCAGGTCGCCGTCGGCGTGGTTGAGCCAGTATTCGAGGGTGTCACGCAGGGCCGGGTCGGCGCCCGGGCGGCGCAGGTCGGTGAGCTGATCCAGACGCACCTGGCCGGCCTGGCCCGCGTCGAGCTGCGCCCACAGGGCGCGCATCAGAAGCTGGAACGCCTCGGTGCAGGGGTGGGCCCGGTGGGCGCCGTCCTCGTCCCCCAGCGGGTCGGGCAGCAGTTCCCGGTCCGGCAGCGTCATCGCCTGCACCAGACTCAGGTGCAGATCATGGCGCCGGCCCTCCACCTCGAACAGGCGGCTGATATGGCTCACGTAGCCCTGCAGCGAAAAGCGCGGGCGGTGGGCGTAGTCGCTCTGCCACAGGGCCACCGCCTCCGGCACCTGGCGGCTGTCCAGATAGGGGGCCAGGCCGGTGGCAATGGCGCGGCGGTGGCGTTCTTCCGGGCTCATCGTGGGCTATCCAGGCCGCTGGCCACATCGGCGTCGTAGAGGTGCTGCTGGGCGAATTCCGGGTAGCCCAGCTCGGCGTGCTCGCTGACGTCCAGACCCCGCTGTTCATGCTGGCTGGGCGCCCGCAGGCCGGCGGTGAGCGACAGCACCATATACAGGATCAAGGCGGCGAAGAACGCCCAGGCGAAGGCGACCACAATGCCCAGCAACTGCACCGTGACCCGCTGCGGGTCGAACAGGTCGCCCTGGTAGAACAGCCCGGCGGCCAGCGTGCCCCAGGCCCCGGCGAACGCATGCACCGGCACCGCGCCGACCACGTCGTCCAGTTTCATCGACAACAGCAGGCGGCTGCCCGGGCCCACCAGCAGCCCGCCCAGCAGGCCGGTGATGATCGCGAAGCCGGGCGTCATGGTGGCGCAGCCGGCGGTGATCGCCACCAGCCCGGCCAGGCTGCCGTTGACGGTTTCGGTGAGCAGCACCGGGCGGCGGGCGATAACCCGGTAGAGCGCGGCCCCCAGGGCGCCGGCGGCGGCCGCCAGCTGGGTGTTGAGGTTGATCAGCGCGATATTGACGTCGGCCCCCAGGGTGGAGCCGCCGTTGAAGCCGAACCAGCCGAACCACAACAGGAACCCGCCCAGGGCCACGAACGATAAATTGTGGCCGCGAATCTCCCGTGGCCGCCCCTGGCTGTCGAAGCGGCCCAGGCGCGGCCCCACCACCATGATGCCCGCCAGCGCGCACCAGCCGCCGACGCTGTGGACCACGGTGGAGCCGGCGAAGTCGATAAACCCGAGAGCCGCCAGCCAGCCGTCGCTGTTCCAGGCCCAGTTGCCGAACAGCGGGTAGACCAGCCCGGTGATCAGCATGGCGCCGCACAGATACCCCAGGTAGCGGGTGCGTTCCGCCATCGCCCCGGATGCGATGGTGGCGGCGGTGGCGGCGAACATCAGCTGGAACAGCAGCAGGGTCCACAGATCGCTGTCGCCCTGGCTGGGCGCGAACAGGTCCTGGCCCACCCAGCCGCTGGGGTTGGCGCCGAACATCAGGCCGAAGCCCAGCGCCCAGAACATCAGCGTCCCCACGCACAGGTCCATGTAGTTCTTCATCACCACGTTGATGGCGTTCTTGGTGCGGCTCAGGCCGCTTTCCAGCAGCGCGAAGCCGGCCTGCATGAGGAACACCAGGGCCGCCGCGATGGCGATCCAGACCACGTCGTTGGCGGTGTATTCCGGGGTGTCGGCCAGGCCGGAAGCGGGCAGGGCGATGAGGGTGAGCAGTAGCGCGGCGCGTCGTTCCATGAGATCCCCCACGGGAAAAGCCTTTGGTTAGGGGGGCGGTGCAACGGTTATGCCAATTTCTGGGTGCATCGCGCTTTAACGGGAAAGTTGGACCCTCCAGCAGGGGACGCGGGTCTGTGTTCTGCCCTTCCGGGAACGTGAAGTGGTCAAGTGATCTTGGACAGTTTCTTAGGTTCTGGTCACGCGGCCGCTTTTTCCCTTGCCCCGGGTGTTTGGTACTGGTTCGTGCTGTGAGGGCGGACGTGGTTGTAGTACTGATTGACGT
>NZ_CAXPXK010000005.1:0-16139 GCF_964221125.1 Alloalcanivorax sp. | reverse complement strand
TGAAGTGGTCAAGTGATCTTGGACAGTTTCTTAGGTTCTGGTCACGCGGCCGCTTTTTCCCTTGCCCCGGGTGTTTGGTACTGGTTCGTGCTGTGAGGGCGGACGTGGTTGTAGTACTGATTGACGTAGACCAGTACGTCCGCAATGGCCTGCCCGGATGAGGGGTATCCTTGTGAAGGTATCCACTCCGATTTCAGGCTCCTAAAGAAGCGCTCCATTGGCGCGTTATCCCAGCAGTTGCCGCGCCGGCTCATGCTTTGCTTAATCCGGTAACGCCACAGCTGTTGCTGGAAGGCGACACTGGTGTACTGGCACCCCTGATCGGAGTGGAACATCACCCCTTTGGGTCGACCTCGTGCTTCGTAGGCCACCGCTAAAGCCCGCGTGGTCAGCGCCGAGTCCGGGGACTCCGACATCGCCCAGCCCACCGCCCTTCGCGCATACAGATCCAGCACCACCGCCAGATAGACCCAGCAGGTGCCGGCCCAGATGTAGGTCACGTCCCCACACCACACTTCATTGGGGCGGTTCACGGTAAACGCTCTGTTCAAGTGATTGGGGGCAATCACGGCTTCGCCGCCGGTTTTCTTGTAACGGTGCCCAGGCTGGCGACTCTCCAGGCTGGATTCGGCCATCAACCGGGCTGCTTTATAGCGCCCGACCGCTTCACCTTCCGCCTTCAACATGGCCGACACCGTCCTCGCACCCGCCGCGCCCCGGCTCTCGGCGTGGATTCGCTCCACCCGGCTCCTGAGCCGGACACGCTCGGTATCAACCGCCTGGCGCCGCTGGCCCTGGTAGTAATAGCTGCTGCGGCACACACCGAAGGCCTCGCACAGCTCAGCGAGGCCATAACGCTCTCTCAACCCGTCGATCAGCTTGGCTGATCCCAGGAGTCCGACATCAAGAGAGCGGTAGCCTTTTTTAATATCTCCTTCTCCCGTTCCACCTTTTGCAACCGCGCCTCTAACTCCTGGATGCGCTGGTGTTCCGGGGTCAAGGCCGCTGATGTGCTTGGCGTGTGGCCACCTCGTTCCGACCGCAACTGCTCGACCCAGCGGCGCATCGCGGTTGGACCCACTCCCACCGCTTGGCAGGCTTGGCCAATCGTGTAGTCCTGGTCCAGCACCAAGCTGGCCGTTTCATGCTTAAACTCTGTTGAGAAAGATCGTCTGCTGCTCAAAATATGGACACCTCATCGATGGGTGGCAGTTTACCACCTTCATTGGTGTCCAAGATCATTAGGCCACTTCAGTTCCCGGAAGGGCCTAACACAGACCCGCGCCCCCGCTGGAGGGAAACCTCCTGCCCCCGAATCACACCAGTGCCGACCCTTGCCTGAAGATCGGAACCGTGATTCAATCCTTGAAAGACTGGAATCAGGATTCCGATCATGGCGAACGCTAATGGCGTATAGAGAGACGGCGCAGGTCAAGGCGCGCAAGGCGGCGCAGCGCGAGGCGTTGCTGCGCACCGCCGAGACGCTGGTGCGCGACGGCGGCTTCGCCGCCATGACCATGCAGACGGTGGCGGACCGCGCCGGCGTGGGCGTTGGCACGCTTTACCGCTATTTCGACAACAAGGCGACCCTGGCGGCGGCGGTGTTCGCGGTGGCCACCCAGCGGGACGTGGACGCGGTGGACCGGGCGCTGGCCGGTGGCGGCGATGCCTCGGCGCGGCTGGAGCGGGCGTTGCGGCTGTTCGCCCGCCGGGCACTGGCGGCGCCGCGGCTGGCGTGGGCGCTGATCGCCGAGCCGGTGGAGCCGGAGGTGGACGCCGAGCGGTTGCGCTATCGCGCCGCCTACGCGGCCTTGTACCAGCGGGTGCTGGACCAGGGCGTGGCGGCCGGCGAGCTGCCGCCGCAGTCCACGGCGCTGGCGGCGGCGGCCCTGGTGGGCGCCATTGCCGAGGCGCTGGTGGGGCCGCTGGCGGCGCCCCTGAATGATGCAGGCCTGGCCGATCACCTGGCGGCGTTTTGTTTGCGGGCGGTGGGCGTGGCCGGTGCCGCGTCCGTGGCCGGGTCCGGCGATACGGAGAGCGCGCCATGAGCAATCCACTGAAAAAGCTGTTTTCCGGGGCCGCCGGCCTGCGTCGGGGGCTGTTGCTGTACGGGCCTTTCCTGGGCGCCGGCGTGCGGGTCGAGGAACTGAGCGCGGATTTCCGCCGGGTGCGCGTGTCCATGGGCATGCACTGGTACAACCGCAACTATGTGGGCACCCACTTCGGCGGCAGCCTGTACAGCATGACGGACCCGTTCTACATGCTGATGCTGATGAACAACCTGGGGCGCGATTACATCGTCTGGGATAAGAGCGCGACGATCGATTTTCTGCGCCCGGGCAAGGGCCGGGTGTTCGCCGAGTTCGAACTGACCCAGGCGATGATCGATGAGGTAAAGGCCGCCACCGCCGGTGGCGAAAAGTATCTGCCCACCTGGGAGGTCACCGTGCGCGACGGCGCCGGCGAGGCCGTGGCCCGGGTGGAGAAAGTCCTCTATGTGCGGCGCAAAGCCGGGGAGAAACAGTCATGAACGCTCAAGAGAAAGTCATGAACGCGGAACAAACCACGTCCCAATTGGACGCGTTGGCCAACACCCATGAGGTGTTCAACCAGGCCACGCCGCTGCAGGATTACAACGCCTTCCGGGGCGACACCGCGCTCTACGACGCGGTGCTGCGCGAAGGCGGCGAGCGCGGCGTCGAGGAGCTGGACCGCTACGGTTTCGAGACCACCCGCCCGGAGGTGATCGAGTGGGGCTACCAGGCCAACGCCAACAAGCCGGAGTTCGAGACCCACGACCGTTATGGCCACCGGGTGGACCAGGTTAATTACCATCCGGCCTATCACAAGCTGATGGACATGGCGACGCGGGAAGGCCTGCATTCCTCGCCCTGGACCGATCCGGGGCCGGGTGCCCAGGTGCTGCGCGCCGCCAAGTACTACATGCACGCCCAGGTGGAAGGCGGCCACGGCTGTCCGATCACCATGACCTTCGCGTCGGTGCCGAGCCTGCGGCTGACGCCGTCCCTCGCCGAGCGCTGGCTGCCCAAGGTCACCGCCCGGGGCTACGACGGCCGTAATGTCAGCCATCACGACAAACAGGCGCTGACCATCGGCATGGGCATGACCGAGAAGCAGGGCGGCTCGGACGTGCGCGCCAACACTACCCGCGCCCATCCTGTCGGTGCCGGCGGTTCCGGTGAGCTCTACGAACTGGTGGGCCACAAGTGGTTCATGTCCGCGCCGATGTGCGACGCCTTCCTGATGCTGGCCCAGTCGCCGGGCGGTCTGAGCTGTTTCCTGGTGCCGCGCTGGCGCGAGGACGGCAGCAAGAACCCGCTGCAGGTGCAGCGCCTCAAGAACAAGATGGGCAATGTCTCCAACGCCTCCTCCGAGGTGGAGCTGCGCGGCGCCCACGGCTGGATGGTCGGCGAAGAGGGCCGCGGCGTGCCGGCGATCATCGAGATGGTGGCGATGACCCGCTTCGATTGCATGATCGGCTCGTCCGGCGGCCAGCGCCAGGTGGTGGCCCAGGCGGTGCACCACGCCGCCAACCGCGCCGCCTTCGGCGAGACGCTGCTCGACCAGCCGCTGATGCGCAATGTGATCGCCGACCTGCAGCTGGAAGTGGAAGGCTCGGTGGCGATGACCCTGCGCATGGCGCGGGCCCTGGATAACCTGGACGACGAGCACGAGAAACTGTTCACCCGGCTGGGCGCCGCCGTGGGCAAATACTGGATCTGCAAGCGCACCCCGCACCACGCCTACGAGGCGATGGAGTGCCTGGGCGGCAACGGCGTCACCGAGAATTTCATTCTCGCCCGGCTGTACCGGGACGCGCCGATTAACGCGATCTGGGAAGGCTCCGGCAATGTGCAGGCGCTGGACGTGCTGCGTGCCATGAACAAGAGCCCGGCGGTGGTGGATACCTGGTTCGAGGAGCTGGCCGGCGCCCAGGGCAGGAACGCCACCCTGGACAACGCCATCAACGACCTCAAGAAAGAGCTGGCCGACCCGGAGCAGATTGAGTTCCGCGCCCGCGATCTGGTGGACCGCATGGCGTTGACCATGCAGAGCGCGTTGCTGGTGAAAGCGGGTAACGACTCGGTGAGCGAGGCGTTTATCGCCGCGCGGCTGGGTGGCGGGCACACCCGCAACTACGGCAGCCTGCCGCGCGGCCTGGACATCGACACGCTGATCCGGCGCGCCAATCCGCTGGAGAGCTGACGCTTACAGCTTGAGGCGGCCGAGCACCTCGAACCAGAGCGCGCGGAACGCCTGGGCGGCCGGCGTGTAGGGGGCGAACTCGCCCACCGGGGCGCGGTGGTCGCCCATCTGCTCCACATGGGTGGAGTAGGGAATCCAGGTCTTGAGGCCGTTTTTCATCAGTGCCGGGCGCTTGACCAGCATCTGCACGTGCAGGTCCCGGCGGCGGTCCACCATGTTGAAAAACGGCACCACCTGCAGGTTCTTGATCTTCTTGCCGTCGATCCAGTCGAGCACTTGCTCGAAGGCGCGCAGGGACAGGTGGGTGGGGATCACCGGCACGAACAGGTAGTCGGCGGCGGCGAACACGCTTTCCGCCAGCGGGCTGAGTGTCGGTGGGCAGTCCAGCAGCGTCAGTTCGTAGGATTCGCCGAACGGCGCGATCAGTTCCTTGAGGCGGTTCTTGCCGCCGCCGCTTTCCGCCAGTTTGACGTCCGCGTTGCGCATGCTGATGTCGGCGGGCACCACGTCCAGGTGCGGCCAGCGGGTCTCCCGCTTGAGGCGGCCCATCGGCTGCTTGCCCTTCAACAGGCTGCCGGCCTTGTAGCCCGGGTTGTCCTGGTCCACGCCCAGGTAAAAGCTGGCGGCGCCTTGCGGGTCGAGATCCCAGAGCAGGGTGCGGTGTTTCCAGCGGGCCGCGTGCCAGGCCATGTTCACGGCCGTGGCTGTTTTACCCACCCCTCCTTTCAGGTTGTAAAAGGCGATGGTCTTCATGGCATCCAGGTTCCGGTTTCAGCGGTCGGACTTGGAGGCTAGCATGAAACGCGCGGATCCTCACCGGGGGGGCCGGCGCCGGCTTGTGATCGGCGCGCCCAGCGGCTTTAATAGCCGGGCCTTCAACCTTCTTAACGCGGAGATCGACCAGGGTGACAGTCGAGAAACGCTATCAGGTGTTCATCAGCACCACCTACCCGGACATGCAGTCCGCGCGCCAGGCCTTGATGCTGCCGTTGCTGGATCTCGGCATGGCACCCATGAGCATGGATTTGCACAGCGCCGAAACCAACAATCTGATGCCGGTGGTGCAGCGCATGATCGACGATTGCGATTATTTCGTGATCCTGCTCGGCGGCCGCTACGGCACCCTGTCACCGCTGGGGCTCAGCTATACCCACCGTGAATACATTTTCGCCGCCACCAAGCGCAAACCGATCGTCACCTTTATTCACGACCAGCCGTTCAGCCTGCCCGCCGAGGCCCGCGAGGACAGCCGTGAAGGGCAGGTGCGGCGCGATGATTTCGCCCGGCTGCTGGAGAACAAAACCCTGGCGTTCCGCTGGCGCGACGAGCGCGAGCTGAGCGAGCAGGTGGCCAAGGTGATGCCCGATGTGATGCGCCAGCATCCCGCCGCCGGCTGGGTGAAGTCGGGCAGCGTTGAGAAAAGCGCCGGCGGTGAAACGGAACGCCTGCGCCGCCGGGTCGCCGAGCTGGAGAAGGAGCGCGAGGAGTGGCTGAGCGGCCAGCGCACGCCGGCGCGGCATCTGGCGCGGGGCTCGGACCGGGTGACGCTGGACTACTCATGCAACGTGTACGAAGGCGGCGACTGCAAGGTGGCGATGGCGTCCTGTGAGCTGGACTGGAACCGGGTGTTCGCCTGCGTCGCGCCGCTGATGCTGAACCCGGTCTCGGAACCGGTGATGCAGAAAGCGCTGGAAGACTATATCGCCCGCAAGGCCCTGGACGACGTGCTGGCGGATTTCCCCAAGGCCCATGCGGTGCGCAACGTGGTGCTGGCCGGCCACGCCTTCAACCAGATCAAGGTGCACCTGCGCGCGCTGGGGCTGATCAACAAGACCTCCGACAACGACAGCCGCGGCATGCCGCTGTGGCGGCTGACCGCCCAGGGCGACACCGCCATGAGCCAGGTGATGGCCCGCCGGCGGTAGTTAAAGACGTCTCTGGAATCCTGCCGGGCGCTGCGCGCCCTTTCGCGGGCGGGGCCCGCTCCCACAGGGTTAAAGTCCCAGCTTTTTCTTCAGGAAGTCGACGATGTCGTCCGCGGGGACCTCTTCGGCCTCGCCGTCGCGGCGGCTCTTGTATTCCAGCACGCCGTTGTCCAGGCCGCGCTCGGCCACCAGCACACGGTGCGGGATGCCGATCAGTTCCGCGTCGCTGAACTTCACGCCGACGCGCTCTTTTTCGCGGTCGTCGAACAGCACCTCGATGCCGGCGGCGGTAAGGTCCGCGTAGAGTTTTTCCGCCACTTCTTTTTCACGCGGGCTCTTCTTGATGTTGAGCGGAATCAGCGACACCTGGAAGGGGGCGATGGCCTCCGGCCAGACGATGCCGTTGTCGTCGTGGTTCTGCTCGATGGCGGCGGCCACCACCCGGCTGACGCCGATGCCGTAGCAGCCCATGGGCATCACCACGGAGCGGCCGTTGTCGTCCAGCACGGTGGCTTTGAGCGCCTCGGAGTACTTGGTGCCGAGCTGGAAGATGTGGCCCACTTCGATGCCGCGCTTGATGGTCAGGGTGCCGTTGCCGTCCGGGCTCGGGTCGCCTTCCACCACGTTGCGCAGGTCGGCCACTTGCGGCAGCGCCACGTCGCGCTCCCAGTTGATGTTGAAGTAATGCTTGCCGTCCTGGTTGGCGCCGGCGGCGAAGTCGCTCATCAGCGCCACGCTGCGGTCCACCACGCAGGGAATCGGCAGGTTCACCGGGCCGAGGGAGCCGGGGCCGGCGCCGATGGCGGCGCGGATTTCCTCTTCCTCGGCGAACGCCATCGGCGTGGCCACGGCGTCCAGCTTCTCCGCCTTGATGTCGTTGAGCTCGTGGTCGCCGCGCACCAGCAGCGCCACCAGGCCGCCTTCGCTGCCTTTCACCACCAGGGTTTTCACGGTCTTCTCGATGGGCAGATCGAACTGCTGCACCAACTGCTCGATGGTCCTGGCGTCCGGCGTGTCGGTGAGCGCCATGTCCGCGCCGGGGGCGGCACGCTCGCCGGCGGGGGCCACGGCTTCCGCCAGCTCCACGTTGGCGGCGTAGCCGGACTGGTCGGAGAAGGCGATGTCGTCCTCGCCGGACTCGGCCAGCACATGGAATTCATGGCTGGCGGCGCCGCCGATGGCGCCGGTGTCCGCTTCCACCGGGCGGTAATCCAGGCCCAGCCGGTCGAAGATCGCGCAGTAGGCGTTGTGCATCACCTGATAGGTTTGCGCCAGCGAGTCCATGTCGGTGTGGAAGGAGTAGGCGTCCTTCATGGTGAATTCGCGGGCGCGCATGATGCCGAAACGCGGCCGGATCTCATCACGGAACTTGGTCTGGATCTGATAGAAATTGGCCGGCAGCTGCTTGTAGCTGTGGATCTCGTTGCGCACCAGATCGGTGATCACTTCCTCGTGGGTGGGGCCCAGGCAGAAAGGGTTGTCGTGGCGGTCGGTGAAGCGCAGCAGCTCGGGGCCGTAGGCGGGCGCCCGGCCGGACTCTTCCCACAGCTCCATGGGCTGCACCACCGGCATCAGCACTTCCTGGGCGCCGGCGCGGTCCATTTCCTCGCGGATAATACGCTCCACCTTGCGCAGCACGCGCAGACCGGATGGCAGCCAGGTGTACAGGCCGGAGGCCAGCTTGCGGACCATGCCGGCGCGCAGCATGAGCTGATGGCTGACCACCACCGCGTCCGCGGGGGTTTGTTTAACGGTGCCGAGCAGGTACTGGGAGGTGCGCATGAGGCGTTTCTTATTCCGTGTCAGTGGAGGGAAGCCGAATCGGGCATTCTAGTCAAACTGGGGCGGACGGGCTACCGGGCGCGGCGGTGTCGTGATCCGGTGGCTTGCAGCCCGCGCCGTGCCGCTTTATGTTCCGCTTTCGTTTGGGGAGAGATGCATGCTGACAGCAAAACAAGTGGAAGCGCTGATCCGCGGCGGCCTGCCGGCGGCGGCGGAGCAGGGCGTGGTGGTGGAGTCCGTGGGCGAGAACCGGGCGCGGGTGCGCTACCGGTTCACGGAGTCGATGATCCGCCCCGGCGGCACCGTGTCCGGCCCCACCCTGATGAGCCTGGCGGACGCCGCCATGTACGCCGCCATCCTCGCCAACCTGGACGGCCAGGAAATGGCCGTGACCCAGAACCTCAACATCAACTTCCTCAGCAAGCCCGGCCAGGCCGACCTGATCGGCGACGCCGAAATCCTCCGCCTGGGCCGCCGCTCCGCCATGCTCGAAGTGCGCCTCTACAGCGACGGCAACGACGTGATGGTCGCGCACGTCACCGGCACCTACGCGATACCGCGCAGTTAACAGTTAAGAGTTAACAGTTAACAGTTGCGCGAGCGGAGGCTCGCGTAGCTTCAAGCCAATAGGCCGCGACTAGGCTTTGGACGCGGCTTCGACGCCAGACGACCCTGCCGGGCCAGCCCGCGAACTATTAACTGTTAACTATTCACTATTAACTGCTTCATTCGAGTTCTTTTTCCCAGATCAGGTCGATGGCTTGGGATTTGCTGCTGGATTGCGCTTCCAGGTGCAGCTGGCGGGTCAGGGTGTAGCGCAGCATGACGGTGGAGATGGCGTCGAACAGGCCCACCGCGTAGGTCAGGTAGAGGCGGTCGGAGATCTGTTTGCCGAGCATCAGGGCGGCGTCGGAGGTTTCCCAGTCGCTGCCGATGGAGATTTCGTCCAGCCCCAGGGTGTCGCCGATCTTGTCGGTGACGCCGCTGCCTTTTTGCAGACCGTAGAGCGCCAGCGCCTGGGCCACCTGGGCGGAATCGCTTTGCGAGCCCCGGCTCAAGGAGCGGCCGGTAACCAGATAGGACATGGCCTCGCTTTCTTCCAGGCTGGGGTCGGAGAAGACGCGCGCGTCCGGCTCCTGCAGGGTGCCGGACAGCTGCACCCCCACCACCAGGTTTTCGCTGGGTATCTTGCGCACCGCGCGGATATCCAGCCCCGGGTTGTCGGGCTGGCCCTGGAACAGCAGGCGGCCGTTTTCGATCAGCAGGTTCTGGCCGTAGGCGCGGTAGCGGCCCTCGGTGATGATCAGCTCGCCGTTGAGCTGGGCCGGCTGGCCGGGCTGCTGGCTGACACGCAGCTCGCCGGTGAGGGTGGCGCGCAGCCCGAACCCTTCGAAGCGGACCTGGTCGCCCAGGGTTACGGTGACGCCCATGGCGAACGGCAGCGGCGTGGTCTCCTCGGCGCGGGCGTCCACCAGCACCTGGTCCTCGCTGACGGTGACCGCGCTCTCGGGCAGTTCGCGGGGTTTCAGGTCGGCCTCCGGCACGTTCAGGGTGCCGCTCAGATTCAGGCCGTCACCTTCGCCTTTGAGGGCGAGATCCGGCGAAACGTAGACCTTGGCGTCGGCGCGGTCGGCGACCCGCAGGCGCTCGCCGCGTGCCCACAGGTCCATCGCCAGCGGTGAGCGGGTGGGGGTCCAGGTGCCGCCCAGTTCCAGGGTGCCGTCGCCCAGCCGGGCGCTGCCGTCCAGATTGAGGGTGCCGGAGGCGTCGCCGGTCACCGCCAGGCGAACGCTTTCCGCGCTGATGCCCAGGTCGGGCACCGTGGCGCGGCCGTCGAGCAGCGCGATCTCCCCGTCCAGCCTGGGGCCGGCCGGAGTACCGCCCAGGTTCAGATCGCCCTGTACCCGGCCTTGCAGCTCACCGACCCGGGGCAGCAACGGCGCCAGGTCGTCCAGGCGCGGGATGTCCAGGCGCAGCCGGCCGCTCATCGGCGCGTCCAGGCTCAGGCCGCTTTCCACCCGGGCGTGCACTTCGCCCTGGTCGGCCACCACCAGATCCAGTTGCTGATCGAGACGGTCGTTGTCCAGGTTGCCGGTGAGCGCCGCTTGCTGGAACACCAGGGTCAGCGGCGGCTCGGCGCCGACGAAGCGGGTGGAGGCGTCTTCCAGGCTCAGCGACCACTGGCCCCGGGGCCGGTCGACGCGGCCGCCGAAGGTGGCGTCGGCGCGCAGGCGGCCGTCCAGTTTGACGCCGTCACCGAGCCAGGGATTGGCCAGCGCCAGGGGCAGGTCGCGGACTTCCAGATTAGCGTCGATGCTGCCATTGGCGGCGTGGTCGCCCGCCAGGCATAAGCGGCCCGGGTCGTCGCGGCTCTGCAGGCAGAGGTTGTCCAGGGATTGGCGGTCGGCGCCCAGGGTAAAGGGCACCGGCTCCGCCAGGGTCCAGACGCCCAGTTGCCGCTCCTGCAGTCGCCAGTCGAGCAGGCGCCCGGACCAGACCAGGTCGCCGTTGAGGCCGGCCTGGGCGGTGAGCGCGGTGGCGGCGCCGTCGTTCTCCACCGCCACGTTCAGGCGGTGGTCGCCGCGCCGGCCTTCCACATCGGCGTCCAGGCGCTCGACCCGGGTGTCGCCGTTCTGGCTCAGCGCCCGCCCCTCCAGCGCCAGGCTCATGGGCGTGTCGCCGGCGTTGAGGTCCTGGAAGCGGGCGCTCAGGGTGTCCAGCTGCCAGTCCTGGTAGCCCAGGGCGTCACCGTTGGCGGTGCCGCTCAGCCGGGGCGCGTCGAGCGGGCCGCGCAGGCGCCAGTCCGCCCGCAGGCGGCCCCGCGCCGGGCCGTACCAGCGTGTCAGCCGTTCGATGTTGAGGGTGCCGTCCAGGTTCAGGGTGTCGCCCACTTGCCCGCGGACGCTGAGGCGGTCCGCGCCCCAGCGGCCGTCCAGGGTGACCGCCAGATCGCCGCCGGTGTCCTGGCGGGCCTGGCCGTTCAGGGCCACCGGGTCGCCCTGCAGGGTGCCGGTGAGCGACAGCGGGTCGGCGTTCAGGGCCCAGTCGTCGGTGCCACGCCAATGGCCCCGGGTGCGCGCCTTCAGGGTCAGATCGCCGGGCCAGGCCGGCGCCAGGGTCGCCGGGTTCAGGTGTTGTCCTTGGGCGTCCAGGTCCCAGGCCAGGCCGTCCTGGTAATCCAGGCGGCCGCTCAGTGTCAGGCTCTGGCCGTCGTTCTTCAGGCTCAGGGTGTCGAGGGTCAGGCCGTCGAGGCCGGCGTCGCCGAGCAGGGTCACGGCCAGCGGCCGGCCGTCGGCGGTGAGGCTGGTTTGCCCCTGCAGACGGACGCGGTCCAGGGTGCCCTTGGTGCTGAGCTCGCCCTCGCCCAGGCGCGCCGGCACCGGGGTCTCCACCGGCAGGGGTTGCGCCGGCCAATGATGGCGCAGGTCCAGGTGCACCTGACCGTCCCGGTAGCCAAGCTCGCCCTCGGTGATCAGTTGCGCCGGCGCCGAGAGTGTGTGTTCCACCCTGAGGTTTTCCGGTGTGCCCTCGATCCGCAGCCGACCGGCGGTTTGCGGCACCGCGTCCGGCGCCGCCGGGCGCCGCCAGTCCAGCTCGCCGCGCAGATCATAGGGGGCGCTTAACGGGCCGCTGAGATTGGCGTGCAGGCGGGTGTCGGCCACGCTCAGGGCGACGCGGGGCAGGTTGAGCTTGCGCCAGGCGGCCAGCTCGCGGGCCTCGATGCGGTCGATGTGCAGCGGTGCTTCGCCGGCCAGGGTGAAGCGGCCCACCGACAGGGTCTCCACGCGCACGCCCAGGGGCAGCGTCAGGCTGTCCGGCAGCTCGAAGGGCGGCGCGTCCGGTTCCTCCGGCGCCCCCGCCGGCAGCGTCAGGGTCACCTGTTCGGCGCGCACAGCCTGGATCACCAGCCAGCCGCCGAGCAGCTCGCCGGGGGCCAGTTCCAGGTGCAGGTCGCTCAACGCCACGGCCAGGGTTTGCTCGGCGTCGCCCTGACGGTAGTTGAGCGCGCCCACGTCGACACCGGAGAGCAGGTTGCCGCGCCAGTCCTCGACGCTCAGTTCGCCGGGCAGATAGGGTCCGGCCCGGTCCAGCAGCCAGAGATTGCCGGCGCGGGTACCGAGCAGCGCCAGCAGGGCGCCGATCAGCAGCAACGGGATCAGCAGCAGGCCGATCAGCAGGGCGCGCTTCACAGGTCCGGCCCCATGCTCAGGTGCAGCCGCCATTGCCGGCCTTCTTCGATGCCGCGCGCGAAGTCCACGCGGATCGGGCCCAGCGGCGAGCGCCAGCGCACCCCGAAGCCGGCGCTGCGGCGGATTTCGTAGTCGTCGAAATTGTTGAAGGCGTTACCGGCGTCGGTGAACACCGCCAGGCTCCACTGTTCGCTGATCGGGTGGTCGTACTCCAGGCTGCCGACCAGCAGGTGGCGGCCGCCGATCACTTCGCCGTCGTTGTCCACCGGGCCCAGGGATTCGTAGGCGAAGCCGCGCACGCTGGCGTCGCCGCCGGCGAAGAAGCGGATCGAGGCGGGCAGTTCGGTGACGTCGGAAACCTCGGTGTAGCCCACTTCGCCGCGGGTGATGACCCGGCCGCCGAACAGCGGAAAGATCAGCTTGCTCCAGCCGTCGAACTGGGTGAACGACGCCGACGAGGCCAGCGCCTTGTGGGCGCCGCTGACCTTGCCGCCCAGCCGCCAGCCGAAGCGCGGATAGATCGGGTCGTCGTATTCCACCCGGCTGAGCTGGAAGCCGGGGATCACCAGCTCCACCTGGTCGAGCTGGTCGGCCACGGTGTAGGTCTCGCGCAGGTATTCCAGCGAGGTGGTGGCCACCCAGTCGGAGTCGAGTTTGATGATGTAGTCGGCGCTGGTACTGAAAATCTCGCTGTCGCTGGTGTCGGTCTCTTCATTCACATAGCGGGTGCGCAGCTCGATTTTTTCGTTGATCGGGTCGCGCAGCGGGATGGTGTAGCCGGCGCCCACGCCCTGACGCACGCTGGAGAGCTCGGTTTCCACCCGCGCGGTGTGGCCGGCGGCGTTGACGCGGCGGTTCTCCACGCCCAGCCGCAGGCGCGGGCCGGTGTCGGTGCTGACACCGACGCCGGCCAGCAGCGCCCATTCGTTGCGCGGGTTGAAGTGGATGCTCACATCGATGGTCCGGCTGTCCGCGTCCGGCTCGCCGCGGTCCAGCCGCACCGCGCTGAAATAGCCGGCGCCCAGGTAGGCCTGCTGGGTGGCGAGCAGCTTGTCGTTGCTGAACGGCTCGCCGCTGTCGAACTGCAGATAGGCGCGGCGCAGCCGTTCGTTGATCTGGTCGTCGCCGGTCAGGGTGATCTCGCCGAAGCGATAGCGCGGGCCGCTGTCCACGTGCAGCACCACCCGCGCTTCACGGCGGTCCCGGTCCACCTCCAGACGGTGGCGGGTGACGCTGCCCTCGGCGTAACCCCGGTTGATCAATAACTGCTGGAGCGACTGCTTGAGGCGGCTGTAGCGGTCGTGGCGCAGCCGCTGCCCCTGTTCCAGGCCGGCGTTGTCGATGGTGCGCTGGAACGCCGGGTCGCCGGCGGCGTCGCCGTTGAGGGTGATGTCCAGGGCGCTGATGCGGGTGGGCTCGCCGGGGTCGACCGTGAGGGTGAGGGCGAAGCAGCGCTCATCATCGGCGTCGCGCCATTGCGGCGTTAACACCGGCTGGTAAAAGCCCAGTGCCTGCAGGGCGGCGCGGCTGTTGTCGCGTACCTGGCGCTGGATCAGGGCTTTCTGGCCGGGGCCGGGGCGGCAGGGGTAACGGCTCAGGTCGATCAGGGTGCGAAGGTTGGCCTCGACGCCTTCCGGCCATTCCCGGTCGCCGGCGGTCTTCAGGGTCAGTTCCGGGGCCGGGTCGGCGCTGACCCGGCCAGGCATCGCCGAGGCCGTGAGGATGGCCAGGACCGCCAGGGTTGCGAGGCTGTAACGGCTGCTCATCGGCGCCCTTGTGATTCCTGGAATAAGACACCGCATTGTGGTCAACCTGGTGCACCGGGGGAAGTGTTTCGCGTAATAACGGTGTTAACGATCGCGCTGGAAGTGGCTCGGGCTGGGGCGCTTTTTCAACCGGCGCTGCAGGGTGCGGCGGTGGATGCCGAGGGCCTCCGCCGCTCTGGATATATTGCCGTCGTGGGCGTCAAGAACCCGTTGGATGTGCTCCCATTCCAGACGCTGCAGGGACGGCGGCACTTCGGGGAGATCGCCGGTGTCGGCGGGGTCGCGGCCCAGGGCGTCGAGGATTTCGCCGGCGCTGGCCGGTTTGGTGAGGTAATTGTGGGCGCCGCGCCGGGTGGCGGCCACCGCCGCCGGGATGCTGCCGTAGCCGGTCAGCACCAGCACCCGGCAGTGCGGGAAGCGCGCCAGCAGCGGCTGGATCAGATCCAGGCCGTTGTCGTTGCCGAGATTCTGGTCGAGCACCGCCGCGTCCAGGGTGGCGAGCCTGGCCAGCAGCGCGTGCGCCTGTTGCAGATCGGCGGCATGGTGCACCTCGATGCCGTGGCGGGCGAATGCGCGCCGGGTCTGCTCGGCGAGCAGGGCGTCGTCTTCAAGCAGCAGCAGGGATTCAGGCGTCATGCTCGCTCCATTCGATGCGCGCCTGGCTCCACTGGCGCTCGAAACGCAGGGTCAGAGTCGCGCCCAGTGCCGCCAGGGTGCTTTCCACCAGCGCCAGGCCCACGCCCAGGCCCTCTTCCGCGCGGCGTTCCGGGTGGTCGGGGCCGTCGTCGCTCACCTGCAGCAGCCAGCGGCCGCCGGGCAGCGCCGCCAGGCGCACGTCGAGGCGTTCCGCGCCGGCGTCGATGGCGTTGTAACCGAGATTGGCCAGCACCCGGAACCAGGCCGCGCCGTCATTGAAACACTGCCCTTCGGGGCCGCTCACCGACAGGGCCAGCGTCGGGTGCAGGTGGCGCAGATGATCCCGCACCCGTCCCATCAGCGTCCGGTAGGCGGGCCGCTCCGGCAGGCTGTCCGCGTCCGCGTTGCGCAGCCTGGCGGCGACACGCCGGGCCAGGGCCTCGATCTGCGCCAGATCGTCGCGGGTGCTTTGCGGCAGGCCCGGTTCCCGGGCGGCGTTGTCGGCCAGCATTACCAGGCTGCTGAGCGGCGTGTTCAGTTCGTGGGCCTGATGGGCCAGGGTCGCCGCCACCTGGTAGAGCCGTTCACGGCGGCCGGCCAGCTCCAGCAGCCGGTCGTGCTGACGCTGTTGCTGGCGGGCCAGGCTCTGGATCACCTGGCCCAGGGCGGTCAGCAACAGCGCCAGGGCGACAAAGACCACGCCCATGCCGAGACCGTGGGTGTGGCTCAGCTCCCGGGTCAGGGCGTGCAGGGTGGAATGCGCCGGCGGGGCGCTGTGCCACAGGGTGGCGAGCAGGTATCCACCCAGCGTCACCACCAGCAGCCAGAGCGCGGCGCCGCGCCCCAGGGTCAGGGCGCCGAGCAGCAGCGGCACCAGCAGATAGAACGACAACGGGTTACCGGCGCCGCCCAGTTGCTGCAGCAGGCCGACGAAGATCACCACGTCCAGGGTCAGTTCCAGGGCCAGCAGGCGCTGCTGCCGGCGGGTATTGAGGCTGGCCAGGGCGATCAGGTTGGGCAGCAGCAGCGCCGCCAGCCACAGCAGCGGCTCCAGGCTGGCGGGGGCGCGCGCGATTTGCTGCAGCACCAGCAGGGCCAGCGCCAGGCACAGTACCAGCAGGCTGCGCAGGCCGATCAGCCGGCGGCGCCAGACGCGTTGCAGGGTTGAGTTCATGGGCGCGGATTGTACCCCCGGTGGGCGGGGAACGGCAGGTGGCGTTTTGCCGCGCCGGTCAGTCGGCGCGCCGGGCGCTGCCTTGCAGCAGCTCGGCCATCAGCCCGGGCAGTTTGCGGTGCCGGAAAACCCGCGTGTCGCTGAGGTCGAAGCCGGCGTCGCGCAGGGTATCCGGGGTGGGGCGGGTGAGATGACAGCCGCAGGCCAGATGATGCCAGAGCGGGTCCACCCGCCGTTGCCAGCGGAAGGTGCGTGGGCGACCGCTGGCGATGTGTTCCAGCAACAGAAGACGCCCGCCCGGGGCCAGCACCCGGTGCATTTCGCGGGCGGCGAGCTCGGGGTCGGGAATGGTGCAGAACACCAGGCAGGCGACCACGGTGTCGAAGTGGCCGTCCGGGTAGGGCAGCCGGCGGGCGTCGCCCTGCAGCAGGTGCAGCGG
>NZ_CAXPXK010000004.1:0-54427 GCF_964221125.1 Alloalcanivorax sp. | reverse complement strand
ATAGCGGGCGAGGCCCGCTGACTTTCGAAACGGTACGAAACAGGAGGATCGAATGTCTGTAGAGGACGTACGCAAAGGCTTGTTACTGGCCACCGGCCTGGTGTCTCTGGTCGCCGGCGGCGCGGCCCTGGCCGCCTGTGATCCGGTCGAACCGCCCGAGGGCGGCGACGGTCAGCAGCCGGGCGGCATGCAGGACTCCATGCAACAGGGCGGCGGCTCCATGCAGCAGGAGCAATCCTCGCCCGGCGAGGGCGGCGGCTACTCCGAGTAACGCCGTTCGGGTTAAGCAGACCCGCAACAAAAAAGCCCGGCACGAAGCCGGGCTTTTTTATGGGTCGGTGATCGCGGGCGATCAGCCTTCCTTGAGAGCAGTGGTGATGTCCACCACCGCGCCCTTGCCGTCGCCGAACAACATCAGGGTGTTGTCCTTGGCGAACAGCGGGTTGGGCAGGCCGGCGAAACCGGGGCTCAGCGAACGCTTTACCACCACCACGGTCTTGGCCTTGTCCACGTTGAGGATCGGCATGCCGTAGATCGGGCTGCCCTTGTCCTCGCGCGCCATCGGGTTGGTCACGTCGTTGGCGCCCAGCACGATGGCCACGTCGGTCTGCTCGAAGGTCGGGTTGATGGTGTCCATGTCCTTGAGCTTGTCGTAGGACACTTCCGCCTCGGCCAGCAGCACGTTCATGTGGCCGGGCATACGGCCGGCGACCGGGTGGATCGCGTATTCCACCTCGACGCCCATGCCTTCCAGGGTGTCGGCCATTTCACGCACGGCGTGCTGCGCCTGCGCCATGGCGAGACCGAAGCCGGGCACGATCACCACGCGCTGCGCGGTTTCCAGCACCATCGCCACTTCCTCGGCGGAGGTGGACTTGATCTTGCCTTCGTAGACCTCGTCCTGATCCATCGCTTCGCCGGCTTCCGCCATCACACCGAACAGCACGTTGGTGAGGGAGCGGTTCATCGCCTTACACATGATCTGCGTCAGAATCAGACCGGAGGCGCCCACCAGGGAACCGGTGACGATCAGGGCGCTGTTGCCCATCACGAAGCCGGCGGCGGAAGCGGCGATACCGGAGTAGGAGTTCAGCAGCGCGATCACCACCGGCATGTCGGCGCCACCAATGGGGGACACCAGCAGAATACCGAGAATCGCGGCGGCGATGGCCAGGCCCCAGAACACCGGCTCCACGCCCGGGTTCATCACCAGGTAGGCGATGGCGGCCACGGAACCGAGCAGCAGGATGGCGTTGACCAGCTTCATGCCCGGGAAGCCCATCGGCTTGCCGTCGATCAGTTCCTGCAGCTTGGCGAACGCCACGAAGGAACCGGTGAGGGTCACCGCGCCAATCAGAACCGCGATACCGGTGGCGATGATGCCCACGGTGTCCGGGTGCCCGCCACGGAAAAACTCCGCGCCGGCCACGGCGAAGGAGGCGCCGCCACCGAAACCGTTGAGCAGGGCCACCAGCTGCGGCATGGCGGTCATTTGTACTTTCTTGGCCAGGATGGCGCCAATGATGCCACCGACGATCACGCCGCCGATGATGATCTCGTAGGTCACGATATCGCGGTGCAGCAGGGTCACCACACAGGCCACGCCCATACCGGAGGCGGCCAGCAGGTTGCCCCGCACGGCGGTCTTCGGCTTGGTCAGACCCTTGATGCCCAGGACGAAGAGTACGGCCGAGATCAGATAGGCGATATCAATCCAGTTATCGGAAATCTGCATGGGTTACTTCCTCTTGAACATCGCCAGCATTCGATTGGTGACCATGAAGCCGCCAATCACGTTGATGGTCGCCAGTACCACGGCGATAAAGCCGAGGACATTGATCAGCAGACCGGCGTCGGAGCCGGCGGCGATCAGCGCGCCCACCAGGGTAATGCCGGAAATCGCGTTGGAGCCGGACATCAAAGGGGTGTGCAGCGTCGGCGGTACCTTGGTGATCAGTTCCACACCCAGGAAAATCGCCAACACGAAGAGGGTAAGCTGAGATACGAAGTCCATTACTTTTCCTCCTGCCCGTTGTCGTCGCCGTTATCGGCGGGCGCTTCGGGTTCGGCTTTCTTCAGTTCCGGCAGGCCCAGCATCTCGCGCAGGCGAGCGTGGGGCACATCACCGTCGTGACTGATCACGGTGTCGGTGACGATCTGGTCTTCGAAATCCAACTGCAGGTCGCCGTTGTCGTCGAGCAGCAGGTTAAGAAGGTTCTCAATGTTCTTACCGAACATCTGGCTGGCATGGAACGGCACGGAGGAGGGCACGTTGGTGGGGCCGATGATCAGCACACCGTTTTCCACCACCGTTTCACCGGCCTTGGTGAGGTCGCAGTTACCACCGCGTTCCGCCGCCAGGTCCACGATCACGGAGCCGGGCTTCATCGCCTTGACCATCTCCTCGGTGACCAGGATCGGGCTCTTGGCGCCGGGGACCGCGGCGGTGGTGATCACCACGTCCATTTCCTTGATCACTTCCTTCATCAGCTCGCGCTGAC
Source organism: Alloalcanivorax sp. (assembly GCF_964221125.1). Taxonomy (NCBI): domain Bacteria; kingdom Pseudomonadati; phylum Pseudomonadota; class Gammaproteobacteria; order Oceanospirillales; family Alcanivoracaceae; genus Alloalcanivorax; species Alloalcanivorax sp. The sequence goes on along the minus strand of NZ_CAXPXK010000004.1, from coordinate 51,926 downwards.
GCTTGAGGAAGTCCTCGCCCTGGGCCTTGGCGTAACCGCCGGAGCCTTCCGCTTCGCCGGTGTCCAGGTCCAGTTCCACCGGCTTGGCGCCAACGGACAGAATCTGTTCACGGGCGGCGGGGCGCACGTCGTAGGCTTCCACGATGGCACCGAGCCGCTTGGCGGTGGCACAGGCCTGCAGGCCCGCCACGCCGGCGCCCATAACGAACACGCGCGACGCGTTCATGGTGCCCGCCGCGGTCATGTTCATGGGGAACATGCGGTGAGAGGCGTTCGCCGCCAGCAGTACACATTTATAGCCGGCGATCATGGCCATGGAAGAGAGCACATCCATGGACTGAGCCCGGGTGATGCGCGGAATCAGTTCCAGGGCCAGGCCGGTGACCTTGCGCTCCGCGAGAGCCTGCGCGAACTGCGCGTTGGCCAGCGGGTCGGTCATGCCGATAAGGAACTGACCGGCTTTCAGCTTGTCCAGATCTTCCTGGCCATTGGTCGTATTGCTGCCCGGAGTCTGAACTTGCAGGATTGCCTGAGCGTTGGAAAAGATGTCGTCCCGGTCGGTGAGTTTCGCGCCGGCGTTTTCATAATCGCCGTCGGTAAACCCGGCCGCCTCGCCAGCGCCGCGTTCGATGCGGATCTCGACACCGTTTTTCTTGAGCAATGCACCGACGTTGGCGGGCGTCAGTGCGACGCGCTCTTCGCCGGGGCAAATTTCCTTGGGTACACCGATAATCACCTGCGTTACCCCCATTTTATGGTTCGTAAAAACAGGTCCATCTGAAAGCCGGTCGGGATGACGGGTTTTCAGGGGAACCTCGAAAAACGGCCGGTTTATTCAAACCGGCCGCTGAGCAGGCTGCTAACCTTATTGTGCAGTCGACAGCTTGGCAAATAAGAAATGGTTATTGCGCCCATAAACGGTCAATAATTGACCGGAAAGGTCAACTATCCGCCGCCTGCCCGTTTATTTTTTGAGCAACACGCTCGCGATCCTCGTCTTCACGCATGTGGATAAACGGCTCGAGAATGGTATTTCCGCGCACCTGGGCCTTGATCACGTGTAAAAAAGTGTAAGCCCCGAGCAGCTTGCGGAACAGGAAAATGAATTCCTTGGGCGGCACGTCGAAATGTACCGACAGGGCGGTGCGGCTGGCACGGTTCATCACCCGGTTGGGCAGGTTGCTCTCGCCCCACAGGTATTCACCTTTGTCGTTGACCACGGACTTGGGCGGCGGAAAGCGGTCCGGGTCCTGCAGCGCCTCGATGGCCTCGAAGCACAGCGCGGCGAAATCATCCAGCAGCCGGCGCGGCACCTCGCCGTCGAGAAATTCCAGCGCGCGCATGGCGCCGAACAGACGCTCGCTGTCGTGCAGCCAGGCGGCGCGGATCATCTCGCGGCCGGGGCCCAGCACCTCATCGTCGAAATCGCGGATGGCGCCGAAATCCAGCAACACGATCTTGTCCTTGCCGTCGTCGCCGACGCGCATCAGATAGTTGCCGAAGTTCGGGTCGGTCTGCATCTTGTTCCACTCGAACACTTCCCGGCAGCACAGCTCCATGATGGCGCGCCCCAGAAAGTTGCGGCGCTCCTGGCTCAGCGACACCACCGACGGATCGCTGATGTGCACGCCTTCCTCATAGGACAGGCAAAGGATGTTGTGGGTGGAGTAGTCGCCGTACACTTCCGGCACCACGAAACGCGGGTCGTCGGCCAGCGCTTCGCGGAAATGGCGGGTGGTGTGCGCTTCCAGGTCATAGTCCACCTCACGGCCGAGCATGTCGCGCACTTCATCCAGCCATTGGTTAAACTGCTCGGTGATCGGTACCAGGCGGCTCAGCTTGAGCAGCCGCACCAGCGCGCGCATGTCCGAATCGATGGCGTTGGCGACGCCCGGGTACTGAATCTTGAGGGCCAGCTCGGCGCCGTCGCTCTTGCGCCGGGCGCGGTGCACCTGGCCCAGGCTGGCCGCGCCCAGGGGCTGCGGGTCCACCTCCAGCTCGGCCAGTTTGACGCTGCCCAGCTGCTGCCGGAGGTGCTTCTCCACCGCCGGCCATTCCAGGGCGGTGGTGCTGTTTTCCAGGGTGTGCAGCGCCTCGGTGACCTCCTCGGGGAGGAAGTGCTCGCCGAACAGGGCCATCATCTGGCCGATTTTCACCACCGAGCCCTTTAACTGGCCGAGTTCCTCGACCAGCTCTTCCGCCCGTTGCGAGAGGTTGCGCCGGCGCCGCGCCTCGCGCTGGTCCGGCGCCGTGAACAGACCGCCGGCGCTGGCCGTGGCGTAGCGGGCACCGGCCAGGAAGCCGGCCCGGGCCATGGAAAAGCGGCGTTCCAGGGAGCCTGTTTTCACCCGTTTTACGGTTTTTCGTGCCATAGTTCCTCGCGCGGGCCAACTGCAGCCTCGCATTCTAGCTGATTAAGGAAGCACAGATATATGCCAACGACCTGGATCCTGTTGCGCGGACTGGTTCGTGAACAAGCACATTGGAACGGTTTCGCCGACCGCCTGGCCGGGGCTCTGGGCGCGGACCATCGGGTGATGTGCATGGATTTGCCCGGCAACGGCGTCCGCCACCGGGACCGCAGCCCGACCCGCATCGCCGCCATGGTGGACGCGGCCCGCGAAGACCTGGCCGGGCGCGGCGTGGACGGGCCGATCCACCTGGTGGCGCTGTCCCTGGGCGGCATGGTGGCGATGGATTGGCTGCAACGCCATCCGCGGCAGGTGGCCGCCGCCGCCTTGATCAATTCCAGCGCCGCGCCGGTGAGCCCGTTCTGGGACCGCCTCAAACCGGCCAACTATGGCGCCATTGTCCGCCACGGCCTGCTTGGCCGCGACCGCCTCAAGCGCGAGCGCATGATTCTGGAGATCACCACCAACCGGCTGTCGGACGCCGACAAGGACCGCATCGCCCGGCAATTCCAGCGGATCGACGAGGCCCGCCCGGTGTCCGCCGCCAATACCGTGCGGCAGTTGTGGGCGGCGGCGCGGTTTCGCGCGCCGAAGACGCTGCCCGAAGGGCGTCCGGTGTTGGTGATCAGCGCCGCCGGCGACCGGCTGGTGGACCCGCGCTGCTCCGCGGCGCTGGCCCGACGGTGGTCGGCGCAACGGGCGGTCCACCCGGACGGCGGCCACGATCTGTCCCTGGACGACCCGGGCTGGCTCGCCGACACCCTGGCGGACTGGGCCGGGCCGACCCCGGGACTAAATAAAACCGCGGCTTTTGACGATTGACCCCCGTGGCACGACGCTCTAGCTTGAACGCAGAACTCACGGGTTCTGTGCCGAGCCCATGTTGGAGACGTTGATGGCCACACCGCAGGAATTAAACCAGCTACGCGACGGCCCGCGCACGCCGCGGGAGCAGATCTGGTTCGACCGCTACGCCCACCACCGGCTTGAAGCCTGGCGCCGGGTCCAGGATCCGCTGGCCGACCGCTGTCTGGAAAACATCGCGTTTCAACGGCCCTCCGGCCTGCTCGACGAAGTGGAGCGGCGCGCGGCCGAAGAGGGCGGGGTGTACCAGGCGTTCCTGGACCACTGCCACACGGTGCCCGGCTGGGTGGACTTCGAGCGCATGGAATTGGGGCGGCGCATGTACCGCCGGCACGGCGCGCTGCAGGGCCTGGTGCTGATGTGCTCCAGCCTGGTGGAGGGCTACGCCCACAACAAACCGTCCCAGGTGCTGGTCGCCACCGGCCGCCTGCAGAAGGATGTGTCGCGGCGGATTTATGAAACCGGCCAGATGCTGCACAACATCGCCGCCACCGACGGCCTGCGTCCCGGCGGCCTGGGCCACCGGACGCTGATGGAGGTACGGCTGCTGCACGCGGCGGTGCGCCGCTTTCTCAGCGAAAGCGGGCGCTGGGACAGCGACCGCTTCGACCTGCCGATCAATCAGGAGGACATGGCCGGCACGGTGCTTGAGTTCGATTACATGGTGGTGCGGGGGCTGCGCCGGATGGGCCTCTATATCAGCCATCAAGAGCACGAGGCGATGCACTATTTCTGGCGCTACGCCGGCTACCTGCTGGGCGTGGACGAGGCCTTGCTCACCGCCACCGTGGAAGAGCAGAAAGTGCTGGCGCTGCAGCTCACCTCCCATCTCTACGACCCCACCGAGGACAGCGAAAAGCTGGCCAAGTCGCTGCTGGCCGGCATGGCGGGCAAGCCGCCGTTCCATCTTTCCTATGACGTGCTGGTGGCGGTGAGCCGTTTTCTGATCGGCGACGCCATGGCCGACGACCTGAACCTGCACAGCCGGGTGTCGTCCGCCGCGGCGGTGCGCCTGGCCCGGGCCGGGTTCGGCGCCGCCAGCCTCGGCCAGCGGCTCCTGCCGGAGGCCGCCAAGCGGCGGTTGGAGGACTTCAACCACGACCTGGGGCGTCGCACCTTGAAACTGGGTCTGGGGAAGGACCCGGCGCGCTGGGGGTTCAAGGCGATGGCCTGACCCCCGCGCCGGGCGGGGCGCTCAGGAGGCGCGTTCGCCGGCCACCCGCTGCTCGCGGAGCAGCGACACCATGTCGGCGAGGATGTGCCCGGTTTCCCGCAGGTAGGGGTCTTCGTCCAGCGGTTCGTCGTTGCTGTCCGGGTCCAGCGCCCGCTGTTCTTCCAGGGCGCGCAGATCTTCCATCTTCTCAATCGGCTTTTCACCACGGTGCTTGCGCAGGGCGTTCTCGATGTCCAGGCGGCGCTGGTCGAAATCCTCCTGCCAGGCCTTGCGCTGCTTGGCGTTGAGGGACAGTTCCTGGCGTTCGTTGGCGCGGTTGAGCAGATCGCGCAGCTGGTTCACGTAAACGAATTCCGGATTGTCGCCGATGCGCGCGTCGTGCCGCTCGCGCAGCCCCGGCAGCAGCGGCACCAGGTCCTGATAACGCTGGTACTTGGCCGGGTCGATCTCATCCCAGGGCAGGGCGTTGGGCAGGCTGCTTTCGCCGATCGATTCCTTGTCCACCAGCGACGGCATGGTGACGTCCGGCACGATGCCCATGTTCTGGTTGCTGGAACCGGACACCCGGTAGAACTTGGCGTTGGTCATCTTGAGCTTGCCGTGGTTCAGGTCCAGCAGGGTCTGCACGGTGCCTTTGCCGTAGGTCTGGTCGCCGACGATCAGGGCGCGGCCGTAGTCCTGCATGGCGCCGGCGAAAATCTCCGACGCCGAGGCGCTGTAGCGGTTGACCAGCACCGCCAGCGGCCCGGAATAGAGCATGCCGGGATACTGATCGTTTTCCACGCTGACGCGACCGCCGGCCTCGCGCACCTGCACGGTGGGGCCACGGTTGATGAACAGGCTGACCAGTTTGTTCACCTCCAGCAGCGAACCGCCGCCGTTATTGCGCAGATCCACCACCAGGCCGTCGACATTCTCTTTGCGCAGTTCCACCAGCAACTCCGCCACGTCGCGGGTGGTGCTGGTGTAATCCGGATCGCCACGGTGGAAGGCGTTGAAATCCATGTAGAAGGCGGGAATCTCGATGATGCCCAGCTTCATGGTGTCGCCGCCGTGCTCCACCTCGATCACTTCCTTCTTGGCGGCCTGTTCCTCCAGCACCACCTTGTTGCGGGTAATCGCGATGGTGCGGGTGTCGTGCTCGCTGGCGCGGCCGGCGGGAATCACTTCCAGGCGCACCTTGGAGCCCTTCGGCCCGCGAATCTTGTCGACCACTTCGTCCAGGCGCATGCCGATGACGTTGACCATCTCCTCGTCGCCCTGGGCCACAGCGATCACCCGGTCGGCGGGGCTCAGCTGCCCCTGTTTGGCGGCCGGGCCGCCGGGCACCAGGCGCACCACCTTGGTGTAGCCGTCCTCGTACTGCAGCACCGCGCCGATGCCTTCCAGCGACCGGCTCATGCTGATGTCGAAGTTCTCGGAATTATGCGGCGTGAAATAGTTGGTGTGCGGATCAAAGGTCTGGGCGAGGGCGTTCATGTAGGTCTGGAACACGTCCTCGGGGGTGTTCTGACGAACCCGGCTGAGCTGGCTTTCATAGCGGTTGGTGAGCCGTTTGCTGATTTCCTCGTCGCTGGTGCCGTTGAGGCGCATGGACAGCACCGCGTTGCGCAGCTGGCCGCGCCAGATCGCGTCCAGGGCGTCCTGGTCCTCGGCCCAGTCCGCTTCGCTGCGGTCCACCAGCACCTTGCCGTCACCGTCGAAGTCCCAGTCCTCGAAGCCGCCTTCCAGGGTGGCGAGGATCTCGGTGAGGCGGTCTTCCAGACGGCTCTGGAAGCGGTTGAAGATGGAGTAACCGGCCTCCAGGACGCCGTCGCGCAACTGGTTGTCGAGCTGATCGCGGTAGGGCTGGAAGTCGTCCACGTCCTGCTGGGTGAAATACAGCCGGTTGGGGTCAAGATCCTGCAAATACTGCTCAAGCACCTGCGCGGAAAGCGCGTCGTCGAACTTCAGGCGCCGGTAGTGCAGCTCCAGGCGCTCGACGATTTCCTCGGCGGCTTCACGGTGGACCTTCTCGGGCTTGAGCGATCCTTCGATGGCGGGGTCGTTGCCCAGGTCGCCGCCCACTTTCAGGGCGCCGCCCAACAACAGGGCCGCCAGGAGCACGCCAAACAGCTTGCGGAATACGGACATGAACTTACTCGGCTGCATTTTTTAAAGGGTTCCAGGGCAGTATAAAGGAAACCACCGCCTGGAACAGGGTCGCCCAAATCACCGGGCGGGGGCAAGCGCGGATGGATAGGCAAAGGCGCCGATCATCGACATACTGAGCGCTTTGCCGGACTTCATGAGGCCCCCGTGCATCGTCTTTTTACCGCCTTTTTTCTGATCGGGATACTCGGCGCCCTGGTGCAGCTGCTGGGCGGCGACCTGCAGGCCCCGGCCCGTGTGGTGTCGGCGCTCTGGGAGGCGGCGGACCTGGCGGTGGAAGTGAGCCTCGGGTTGATCGGCGTGCTGGCGCTGTGGAGCGGCCTGTTCCGCCTCGCCGAGCAAAGCCGCCTGGCCGACCGCATGGCCGCCGGCGTGCGCCCGGTGCTGGCGCGGCTGATGCCGTCGCTGCGGCGGGACCCGGCCGCCGGCGCCGGGGTGTCCATGAACCTGGCCGCCAATATGCTCGGCCTGGACAACGCCGCCACGCCGCTGGGCCTCAAGGCGATGGAATGGCTCCAGGAACATAATCCGGAGCCGCGCCGGGCCACCGACAGCCAGATCATGTTCCTGGTGCTGAACACCTCATCGGTGACCCTGGTGCCGGTGACGGTGCTGCTGTACCGGGCCCAGCAGGGCGCCGCCGACCCGGCGGCGGTCTACCTGCCGATGCTGATGGCCACCACGATCTCCACCTTTATCGGCGTGATACTCACCGCCCGGCTGCAGCGCATTCCGCTGCGCGACCCGCTGCTGATCACGGTGGCGCTGGGCTGGCTGGCGCTGCTTGCGGTGCTGGCGCTGGGCGTTTATCTGGCGCCGCCGGACCTGGGCAACACCCTGTCCGGGTTGTTCGGCAACGGCATTCTTCTGGCGGTGATCGGGCTGTTCTTCTTCGCCGCCTGGCGCGCCCGCATCGACAGCTACGACTGCTTCGTGGAAGGCGCCAAGGAAGGCTTCACCCTGGCGGTGAAGCTGATTCCCTATCTGGTGGCCATGCTCGCCGCCATCGCCATGCTGCGCGCCAGCGGCGTGCTCGAAGCGGTGCTGTCGGCGATCCGCCTCGGCGCCGCCGCCCTGGGCTGGGACACCCGCTTCGTGGACGCCTTGCCGGTGGCCTTCCTGAAACCGCTGAGCGGCTCCGGCGCCCGCGCCGCCATGCTGGACGTAATGCAGACCCACGGGGTGGATTCCCTGGCCGGGCGCATGGCGGCGGTGATGCAGGGCTCCACGGAAACCACCTTCTACGTGCTCGCGGTGTACTTCGGCAGCGTCGGCATCCGCGATGTCCGCTATGCGTTATGGTGCGGCCTGGCCGCCGACGCCGCCGGGCTGTTGGCGGCGATCCTCCTGAGCTACGTTTTCTTCGGCTAATGTGGGAGCGGGCTGGGCCCGCTCCTACACAATCTCGCGGAAGGTCAGGTTAAGGCGGGCTTCCCGCACCCGGCGCCGGCGGGGCAGGGCGTGCTCGAAGTGGGTCTGCACCTCCGGTGACATGATCAGCAGGCTGTCGTGTTCCAGCGCGATCACCCGGCTCTGGCGGCCGCTGCCGTAGGGGCGGAAGGCGAAGTCGCGGGCGGCGCCGAGATTATAGGAGAGCACCCAGGGGTGGGCGCCCAGCTCCGGCTCGTTGTCGCGGTGCCAGCCCATGCTGTCGTCACCGTTGCGGTAGAGGTTGGCCAGGGCCCCGTTGGGGGTGCGGCCGGTGAGTTCGGTGACCCGCCGCCGCAGCGCGTCGAGCGCCGGCGGCCAGCCCCGGCCCTCATGGGTCAGCCCCGAATACCGATAAGAGACACCCTGGTCCGCCACCCAGCAGGTCAGCCTGGGCACAGGATGCTCCCGGCCGAACACCCGCACCCGGGGCCGGTCCCAGGGCAATTGGTTACAAAGCGTGTGAAAGAGAGCGGTCGCCGCGTCACCGAGAATGCCCGGAATCAGCCACAGGCGCGCCTCATGCCCCAGGTCGATGGGCGCGGTGTGCTGGTTCAGCCGTGTTATCGTGGAGTTGACAGTCATCATGCGCTGCTCTATCTAAGCCGGGTTGATACCTGACGCCGGCCCATCTTGTTCGCGAGGAGCTTAGCATGCTGCACGTTTACGACATCGAAAAAGGAGTGCTCCGCGAAAGGGACGTGGCCGAGCTGACCCCCGGCACCTCGGACGCGGCCAGTTGGATCGATCTGGTCGACGCGTCCGACGAGGAACGTGAGCAGCTGCAGCACCTGTTTCGCCAGAACCTGCCCGAATCCGACGACGTGGAGGAGATCGAGGCCTCGGCCCGCTTCTTCCACGACGAATACGGCCTGCATGTGCACTCGCTGTTCGTCTACCAGGCCGAAGGCCGCCACCGCACCTCGACCGTGGCGTTCGTGCTGCAGCCGGGCCGGCTGCTCACCTTCCGCGATTCACGGCTGCCGGATTTCCGCCTCATGCGCCTGCGCGTGCGCCGCGGCTGGGTACAGGCCCAGGCGCCGCTGGACATTCTGCTCAGCATTCTCGAGCAGAAAGTGGAAAACATGGCGGACAGCCTGGAGGACATCCACCGCAACCTGGAGGAAGTCAGCTACCTGGTGCTGGAAGACGAAGAGGCGGAGCTGGAAGACGGCATCGAAAAGCTGGCCCACCTGGAGGACAGCAACGGCAAGATCCGGCTCTGCCTGATGGACACTCAGCGCTCGATCTCCTTTATCCAGCGCTACGTGCGCACCGACAAGGACCGCCGCCGCACCTGCTCGGAAATCCAGCACGACCTGGACACCCTGATGTCCCACGCCACCTTCCTGTTCGAGAAGATCAACTTCCTGATGGACTCCACCCAGGGCTTCATCAATATCGAACAGAACCAGATCATCAAGATCTTCTCCATCGCCGCGGTGGTGTTCCTGCCTCCGACTATGATCGCCAGCATCTACGGCATGAACTTCGAAGTCATGCCCGAACTGCAATGGGCGTTCGGCTACCCGGCGGTGCTCGGCCTGATGGTCCTCTCCGGCATGGCCCCGTACTGGTACTTCAAACGCAAAGGATGGCTGTGAAGAGCAGTTAATAGTTAATAGTGAACAGTTAATAGTTGCGCGATCGGGGTCCGGATAAACGGCGAGGCCGTGCCCGCGTCACCACTTCGCGGGCACGGCCTCGCGGATCAAGGAGACCCCGGGGCGCGTCTTTTAGCTGTTAACTATTAACTGTTAACTCTTAACTGCAGTTTCAGACTGCCCATTTCCCGCCGGTGTGGCTAACGCGGCCTTCGTCGCGGAGTTTGATCAGGTGGGCTTCCAGGGAGAGGCAGGCGACGCCGTGCAGGAAGGCGGGGACGTCTTCGTAGACCCGGGTGACCAGTTCCTGGACGGTGATCGGGTCCGAGTCCAGCGCTTCCACGACCTTGCGTTCGCGGTCGCGGCGGTGGGCGAGGGTCTTGTCCACGGTGGCCATGGGGTCGTCGATCACGTCGCCGTGGCCCGGCGCCATCAGGTCGATGCGGTAGTCGCGCAGCAGGGCCAGGGAGTCCATATAGGCCGCCATGGAGCCGGACGGCGGGGCGATGACCACGGTGGAGCCTTGAATCAGGTGGTCGCCGGTGAACAGCAGGTTCTGGTCCACCATCAGATAACACAGGTGATTGCCGACATGCCCGGGCGTGGCGATCACTTCCAGTTCGGTGCCGCCGCAATCCACCCGTTCGCCGTGACGCAGGCGCCGTTCCGGGGCCCAGGTTTCGTCCTGCAGGCCGTCGTCGGGCACGTCGGGGCCGAGCAGGCGCGCGCCGCTGGCCTCGGCCAGTTCGCGGGCGCCGGGGGAGTGGTCGCGGTGGGTATGGGTGACCAGAATCTGTTCGATCGGGCGGCCGATCTTTTCCGCCGCGTGCAGCAGCGCCTGGGTGTGTTCGTGGTCCACCGGGCCCGGGTCGATGACCGTGAGCGCGCGGTCACCGACCAGATAGGAGTTGGTGCCGGGCCCGGTCATCATTCCCGGGTTGCGGCCGAGTACCCGCCAGGCGTTGGGTGCGATTGGGGTAGGGTGGCCAGGAATGAGCGCTGCCATTATCTCTCCTACAGCCGTTGCTGTGCTTCGAGGAGCCGGCATTGTGACCATTTAGTCGGCGATTGCCTAGTGGTCCATGCCACGGCCCGGTGATCAGCGGTCGTAGGCTTCCACCCGCAACACCCGGGCGCGCCAGCGTTCGGCCTGGATTTCCCGGTCGGGGCGGGGCACGGAAAGATTGAGCGGGTAGCGTCCGCCGGCGGGGATGTGCATGGACAGCGTCATGCGCTCGCCGTACAACACCTCGCAGGCTTTGGCCGGCGGGCAGCTGAGCGCTTCCGCCATGATTTCGGTGCGCGCCACCGCGTTCTCGCCGCGATTGATGATTTCACCGCGCAGGCGATAGGTGGTTTCGGTTTCGTGCACGCTGGAGATGCTGGTCTCCACGGTCTCCGGGTCGGTGGGCACACGGCGTTCCTGGTCGGTGAGCAGCATGGCGCCGAGGAAAATGGAGCCGGCCAGCGCGACGCCGGCGAGGACCAGGTAAAAAGGCTTGCGGCCCGCTTGCCAGCTGCCCCAAAGCAGCACGACAACGGCGACGGTCACGGTTAACACCAACAAAAAGCGCATCGGACTGGATCACTCCCCGGTTCGGTTGAGGTTACGATAGCATCTCGCCAAGGGGCCCATAGTATAAAGCCTGTTTCTTCTCTCGACGGTGTTCTTATAATCGGGTCTGCATCTTGTAAAGGAGAACCGCATGTTGATCGTGGTATCGCCGGCCAAAACGCTGGATTACGACTCGCCGCTGCCGTCGCTGCGCGCCACCCAGCCGCGCCTTCTGGAACACAGCGCCGAACTGGTGGAGCGTGCCCGCAAGCTGTCACCGGCGGATCTGGCCAGCCTGATGAAGGTCAGCGACAAGATCGCCCACCTGAACGTGGAACGGTTCGCGCAATGGTCGCGCCCCTTTGATAAACACAACGCCCGGCCCGCATTGTTCGCGTTCAAGGGCGATGTGTACACCGGCCTCGACGTGAGCCGCTTCGACGGCGACGATTTGAAAGCCGCGCAAAGCCGCCTGCGCATCCTCAGCGGCCTGTACGGCGTGCTGCGCCCCCTGGATCTGATGCAGCCCTACCGGCTGGAAATGGGCACCCGCCTGGACAATGAGCGCGGCAAGGATCTCTACCAGTTCTGGGGCGACATTATCACCGCACAGCTGAAAAAAGACATGAAGGCGGCCGGCACCGAGGTGCTGGTGAATCTGGCGTCCAATGAGTACTTCAAATCAGTGCGCACCGACCACCTGCCCGGGCCGGTGATCGAACCGGTGTTTCAGGACGAGAAGAACGGCAAATACAAGGTGATCAGTTTCTACGCCAAGAAGGCGCGCGGGCTGATGGCCGCCTGGATTCTGCAGGAAGGGATTGAAACGCCGGCGCAATTGAACAAGTTCCGGGTCGCCGGCTACCGCTACGACAAGGCGGCTTCCACCGACACCAAGCCGGTGTTCCGGCGCGCGGAAGGGGCCGCCTGAGCCCCTCCCTTGGCCGCCGGAGGGTTACAACCAGTCGGACTCGAAGTCGTCCGGCTTGACCACCATCACGTCACAGCCGGCACGGGTAAGAAGCCCTTCGGCGGTGGCGCCCAGCAGTAACCGCTCCACCGGGTTGCGGCGCACCGTGCCCACCACCAGGCAGTCGCTGCCCTGTTCCTCGCAGTAGCCCGCCAGGGTCCGTGACACCGGCCCTTCCAGCAGGGTGGCGCGGTCCTTGGGCAGGGCGTGGCGCTCGGCGAAGGCGTCCAGCGCTTTCTGGTGGTAATCGCGAATGTTGGCGGCGCTGGCGGCGTATTCCGGCAGGGCTTCGCCGGCCACCAGCAGCAGGGTTTCGTCCGGGTGCTCCAGAACATGCACCGCCTCCAGCTCGCCGTGCATCTGCTCGCACCAATAACCGGCGGCGCCGATCACCCGGTCGTCCAGACCGCCTTCATACTGTTCCGGCTCCACCGCCGCGGTGAACCGGGGCGTGTCGTTCCAGGGGTCGGAATGCACGCACAGCACCGCGCCGGGGGCATGGCGAATCAGCAGCCAGTCGCGAGGCGTGAACAAATGGCGGCGCAGCCGGCCTTCCTCGCTGGTGTGCACCACGCTGAGCACCGGGCGGCAGTCGCGGACCGTGTCCCGCAGCGCCTGTTCGCTGTCCCGGGAGGAGAAGATGCGCTTGTCCACCTGGTGGTCGCCGCACAGCGCGTCGATGCGTTTGTCCCAGGCCTTTCGAATCTGTTTCTCCGCCGCCTGCCGCCGTTCCTCGTCCAGGCCCACCGCCCGGCGCATCGCCGCCGAGTCGCTGTTGACCATCACCGTCAACGGCAGGCCGGCGGCGCGCGCCAGCTTCAGGCCCTTGGTCAGCGCCGGCTGCGGTGCTTTCAGATCGCGGTCGAGAAAAACCAGAATACCGCGATTGCCGTGGGTGGCGTCTGTTTGCTCGCTCATGGGGAACACCTCCGTACCGGTGCGGCCAAAACGGCCACCGCGCTGTCCATCATGCTACAGGGGCGGCCGCTGATGCCAGAGCCGCCTAGCGGCGCTCGGTGAGACGCAACACCGTGACGGTGAGCGCGGGCAGGAAGGTAATGGCGACGATCGCGGTGCCCAGCAGGCCGAACAGCACGAAGGCCCCCACGCCGCGCCCGTCGGAAATGCTTAGCGGGACCGCCAGCGCATGCTCAAACGCCCGCGCCGGCTCGGCGGTTCCGTGCAGATTGATTTTATCAAGGCCGAGTGAGGTCATCGGAATATCCGGCTGTCATCGATATATTGGTAGCGCTTACTACAATAAGGTCGTAACCTCTACATTATGTCATGGCTATTGTTGATTCTGTCTCTCCCAACCGAGAACGCCACGGTACGCATGCGGGCCTGGCGCTCTATCAAAGGATGGGGCGCGGCTTCGCTACGCGACGGCGTCTATCTGCTGCCAGCTCACCCTGATCATGTCAAAAAGTTGGAGGCAGTAGCCCGCGACGTACGTGAGGCCGGAGGGGTCGCCTATGTTGTGCCCACTGACGGCCCGGAAGCCCACGGGTTTCCGGTCTTGTTTGATCGCTCAGACGACTATGAGGCGTTGTACTCGGACATCGCAGAACTCCGCGCAACGCTGGCGCCCGAATTGGCAATGGAGGTCATGAAGGAGGCCCGTAAGCTGCGCAAGCGCTTTTCACGACTGTCAGAGATTGATTTTTTTCCAGGTGCTGCCCGTGGACGGGTCGATTCGGCGTTGCAGGCACTCGAAACCGATACCAATCGGGTTCTGTCGCCAGATGAGCCACTACCTTCTTCGGGCTCAGTTCCTCGATTAGAACATGCCAATTACAAGAGCAGGATCTGGGCAACACGTCGCCAGCCCTGGGTGGACCGCTTGGCCAGCGCTTGGTTAATTAAGCGATTTATTGATCCCAGAGCGCGATTTCTGTGGTTGAGGTCACCTGCTGATTGCCCCGATGATGCGCTGGGTTTCGATTTCGATGGGGCGGCCTTCACCCACGTGAATGAGAAAGTAACCTTCGAGACTTTGCTAGCGAGCTTTGACCTGCGTGAGGTGGCGCTGCAACGGATCGGGGAACTGGTGCACTACCTCGATGTGGGCGGCCATCAACCACCGGAGGCCTCTGGAGTTGAGTGCGTATTGATGGGGCTCCGCGAATCTCATAGTGATGATAACCAACTATTGCTGGCTGCCAACCAGGTGTTTGACAGCCTGTACACAACCTACGCAAAGGGGAAGTAATCATGCCGGAGCCCTCCCACTCGGCCACTCGACCCAACAGACTCCAACAGGACACAGCAGTATCGTCGGACAGCAATCTCAATGAATTCGGCCACCAAATTTCGTTCGGGGAAGCGGTGCGAGTCTGGCTGCGGGTCGCGATATTGAGCTTCGGTGGCCCTGCTGGTCAGATTGCCGTTATGCACAGGATTCTAGTGGATGAAAAGCGGTGGGTCAGTGAAAGCCGGTTTCTGCACGCCCTGAATTACTGCATGGTGCTGCCCGGGCCTGAAGCTCAGCAGCTGGCCACATACATCGGCTGGCTACTGCATGGCGTCAAGGGTGGACTCATTGCCGGTGGGCTATTTGTGTTACCGGGTTTTTTGAGCATCCTGGTGTTGAGTGTGCTCTATGCTGGCTTCCAGGAAGCGACCCTGGTGCAGGCGCTATTTTTTGGGATTAAGGCGGCAGTATTGGCGGTCGTGATTCAGGCGGTCATCCGCATCGGCAAACGCGCTCTCAAGAATGTCTACATGTACGCACTGGCCAGTGTGGCCTTCATTGCGATCTTCTTCTTTGCTGTCCCATTTCCGGTAGTGATTCTGACTGCCGCTTTCATTGGCCTATTGGGATGGCGTGTGGACCCGGAGCGTTTCGTGGTCATCAAGGGGCATGACACGCCCGATGATGCTGAACGGACGATTGACGCCATGATGAATGGCGGCGCCGCACACCATACTAAGGCAACACGCAAACGGGCGCTCAAGGTGCTTGCGGTCTGGGTGCCGCTGTGGTTTACACCATTAGTCGTATTGGCGGCCTTGCTAGGCTTTGATGATATCTTCACCCAGATCGGACTTTTCTTCAGCAAGCTGGCGGTGGTTACGTTTGGTGGTGCTTACTCGGTACTGGCCTACATGGCCCAGGAAGCAGTGCAAAATTACGGCTGGCTTGCGCCGGGTGAAATGCTGGATGGTCTTGGTATGGCAGAAACCACGCCAGGCCCTCTGATTCAGGTGGTACAGTTCGTGGGATTTATGGGGGCCTTCCGAGACGCAGGCCTGCTCAATCCCTTTGTAGCAGGTGTTCTTGCGTCGATTCTGGCGACTTGGGTTACCTTTATTCCCTGTTTTTTGTGGATATTCCTGGGCGCGCCCTACGTAGAAAGGTTGCGTGGGAACCAAGCGGTGAGCGCGGCGCTATCGGCGGTAACCGCCGCCGTCGTGGGCGTCATGCTGAATCTGGCCATCTGGTTCGCCGTACATGTCGCCTTCGGTGAGGTGGATACGGTTCGGACCTTTGGCATGCAGTTGCTTGTGCCGACATGGAGCAGTATCCAAATCGCCAGTGTCGTGCTGGCTCTGGGCGCCTTCATTGCTATGTTGCGCTTCAAGGTGGGCATGCTGCCGGTGATTTTTGTCAGCGCGATGCTAGGTATTGCTTACTACTTGCTATTCGGAGGCGCTCCCGCCCTGTGAGCAGCGAGTTAAGAAGACAAGGGCGTGGCTCGTCAATTTGAACTACAAACAATCTGGGCTAACCCCCAAATTGACATTCAGAAAATAGAGGATAGCTATGAAAACCCTCTTGTTTAAGTTACTCATCATCTCGTACGTCCTACTGGGGCAGGCGCCGATGGCCCTCGCGGATGCCTCCAGTGGTCTCAATCCTGATATCATTAGCGAGGCTATGGACACACCGGCGACAGTTAAACCGGACGGTGTCGTACGCGTCGGCTGGCAACGCGATGACGTGCCGGTCATGGTAGACGGGGTGACACTCCCGCCCCCTGCAGGTTTGGGGAGCTGGGCTGGTTTCAAGTCTATGTCGGACGGCGGTGTAATGCTGATGGGGGACACGGTGGTGTTCGAGGATGAAATCACTCCGGCGATGGACGCTGCTTTCGCCCATGGCCTGGAAATCACGGCCTTGCACAACCATTTCGTGTTCGACCGCCCACCTGTTTACTTTATGCACATCGGCGGCCATGGGCAGAGTGCCGGAAAGCTTGCTCAAGGCGTCAAAGCTATGTGGGACGCTATCAAGGCACAGCGGAAGGAGCACCCCACCCCAGCAGAACACTTTCCCGGAAGTTCGCCCGAAATCACTGGAGAGTATGACACCGAGTCACTGGAAGCCATTTTGGATGTCGAAGGCAGTCTCAATGGTCAGGTGCTGAAATTTACCTTTGGACGTAACAGCACGATGCACGGAACAGAATTCGGTGCATCAATGGGACTGGCCACATGGGCGGCGTTCTCGGGGAATGAGGATCAAGCTGTTGTCGATGGGGATTTCGCCATGACGGCGAAGGAAGTGCAGCCTGTAATGCATGCTTTACGGCGCGCGGGCATCCATATCGTCGCCCTGCATAACCACATGGTAGGCGAGACACCGCCCTATTATTTTCTGCACTACTGGGGCAACGGCGATCCTGAGAAACTGGCACATGGGATTCGTTCCGCGTTGGACGCCCAGGAAAACTTAGAAACTCAACATTAGCACGATCACCGCCTGGTAGCCCCAGAACACGAAGGCGGCCAGGCGCGGGAAGGCGAGGCGGGTTTCACAGGTGCGCTGCACCACGTACAGCGAGGTGCCGATCAGCGCGCAGCCGCCGAAGGCGAAGATCACCGCATTGGTGTGTAGCGGCCGCAGGCGGCCGAAGCTCAACCAGGGCAGATTGAAATTAAGGGCGGGCCAGGCAAGCTGCGCGGCGATCCACACGCCGACCAGCATCCCCACCACTCCCCAGACCACGGTGGCCACCGTGAATTGCCGTACCACTCGGTAGTGGTACGGCGTGCCGTTGCCATCTCGCATGATGTTTCCCTTCCGGTTTCAGGCGGCTGCAAAGGTAGCAGCGCGGAAGGGGCGGTCTATTGACCTGCATCAAGATGAGGCGGCGCGGCGCTCGGTGAGGCGCAACACCGTGGCGGTGAGCGCGGGCAGGAAGGTGACGGTGACGATGGCGGTGCCCAGCAGGCCGAACAGCACGATGGCGCCGACGCCGCGGTACAGCTCGGTGCCTTCGCCGGGGATCAGCACCAGCGGCGCCAGCCCGCACACCGTGGTGATGGTGGTCATGGCGATCGGCCGCAGCCGCGAGCGCACCGCCTCGCTGACCGACTCGGCCACCGCCATGCCGCCGCGCCGGTTGGTGAGCGCCTCGTGCACGATCAGAATCGGGTTGTTGACCACCGTGCCCATCAGGATCAAAAAGCCGAGCATGGAGATCATGTCGAACGGCTGGCTGAACCCGGGCAGGCCCAGCAATGGCATCAGTTCACCCAGGCCGTTCAACAGCGCCAGACCCAGGATGCCGCTGGCGATGCCCACCGGAATGGTGGTCATGATCAGCAGCGGGTAGCCCCAGTGGGTGAAGATCGCCACCAGCAGCAAATAGACCAGCAACACCGCCACCACATAGTTGCCGCCCAGGGCCTCCTGGGTGGCCTGCAGCTGGTCGCTGGCGCCGGAGATATCCACGTTGACCTCCGCCGGGATCTCGCCGGCCTCGCGCAGGGCGCCGATCACATCGTTGCGGACCATGGCGACGCCGGTCTCCAGCGCCACGGAGCGCGGCGGAATAATGTTCAGGGTCACGGTTCGGCGGCCGTTGACCCGGCGCACGCTGCTGGTATCCACGGTTTCCACCAGCCGCGCCACCGACGACAGCGGCACGGTGGCGCCCTGCGGCGTGTGCACCGGCAGCGAGGGCAGGGCGGCCAGGTCCGGATCCACGCCGGCGTTGCTGTAGGCGTAGATGTCGACCTTGTCGTCGCCGAGGAAGAACTCGTCCATGAAGGCGCCGTCGGTGAGCGCCGCCACGGTGAAGCCGATGTCGCCGGCGCCCATGCCCAGCTCGGCGGCTCTCTCCCAGTCCGGGCGCACCTCGAGCAGCGGCTGGGCCAGGGACAGGCTGGCCGGCTGGCTCTGGATGCGCGGGTTGTCGAACACCTCTTCGGCGCGCCGGTAGGCGGTTTGCGCCACCTCATAAAGAGTGGCCAGGTCGTTGCCGGAGATATCCAGATTGACGCTGCGGGTGCCGCCGTCGTTGCTGGAAATGATCGAGCCGCGCGCGGCGAAGGCGCGCATGCCCGGGTAGCGCTCGTAGTATTCGGTGAGCGAGTCCATCAGCGCTTCCATATGATCCGGATCCACCGGCTCGGCGATGATGCGCAGGCTCTGGGCCTCAATGGACAGGTTCAGGTAGCGGATCGGCGGCGCCGGCAGCTCACCGCGCTCCCAGGCGGCCGGGTCGGCGTCCACCAGCGGCAGGAAATGGGCCTGGACCTCCTTGCCGATCTCCACCATGGCGTTCAGGTTGTAGCCCGGCGGCGCGTTCATGGAGGCGAAGGTTTTGGCTTCTTCGCCTTCGGGCAGGTACTCCGCCGGCGGGGTGAGCAGCACCAGCACCAGGGCGCCGCCGGTGACCGTGGCGGCGATGGTGGCCAGGCGCCGGGGCGCGGTGGCGCTGAGCCAGTGGGAGACGCCGTGCACGCGCCGCAGCCAGCCGCTGTCCTGGCCGTCGTGGTCGAACACGGCGCCGAAATCAAGGCGCGCCGCCAGGGTCGGGATCACCGTCATCGCCACCAGCATGGAGATCAGGATCGACGCGGACACGGCGATGGCGATGTCGGAATAGAGCTGCCCGGCTTCCTGGGAGATGAACACCACCGGCAGGAACACCAGCACCGTGGTCATGGTGGAGGCGAACACCGCCGGCCACACCTTGCGGATGCCCTCCACCGAGGCGCGGAACCGGTCCAGCCCCTTGCGCCGCTCGATCTCGATGCTCTCCAGCACGACGATGGAATTATCCAGCGTCATGCCGATGGCGAACGCCACCCCGGCCAGGGAGATCACATTGATGGTGCGCCCGGCCAGCAACAGGCCCAGGAAGGCGGCGATGGTACAGATCGGAATGCCCACCACGCCCACGGCGGTGACCCGCACCGAACGCAGGAACAGGAACATCACCAGGGTGGCGAAGGCCGCGCCGATCGCCAGGTTGGTCCAGACATTGGCCACCGAGGCTTCCACATAGCGCACGTCGTCGGAGATCAGCGACATGCGCATGCCGGCGGGTTCCAGCACCTCCTTATTGATCAGGTCCACCTGATCGAACATGGCGTACTTGATGTCGATTACGTTGGAGCCGGTCTCGCGGCGCACCGCCAGGCTGATCACCGGCTCGCCGTTGACGAACGACTCGGCGCGCACCGGGAAATGGTCCAGCTCCACGGTGGCCACGTCGCGCAGGCGGGTG
The DNA here is from genome assembly GCF_964221125.1 of Alloalcanivorax sp. NCBI lineage: Bacteria > Pseudomonadati > Pseudomonadota > Gammaproteobacteria > Oceanospirillales > Alcanivoracaceae > Alloalcanivorax > Alloalcanivorax sp. Next base: position 32,306 of record NZ_CAXPXK010000004.1, on the reverse strand, counting down.
ACGCTGTCCTCGTGACGCTCCAGAATCAGGTCCAGCAACTGCGGCACCTGGTCGAAACGCCCCACGGTGCGCAGCAGATAGCGCCGTTTGCCGCTGTCCACTTCACCGCCGGACACATCCTGGTTGCGGCTCAGCAGCGCCTCGCGCACCTGGGTCACCGTGAAGCCGCGCTCCGCCAGCTTTTGCGGGTCCAGCAGCACGCGGATCTGCCGCTCGGCGCCGCCGCGCAGCTCCACCTGGGAGACGCCGTCGACGCTCTCCATGCGGGTGCGCACGTTGTCGTCGATGAAGTCCCGCATCATGTCCATGTCCAGGTCCTTGGGATTGCCCTCCTGGGGCGAGACCCGGTAGTACATGAACGCGTTGGCGGAAAACGAGGTGGACAGAATGCGCGGCTGGTCCACGTTATCCGGGTAGGAGGGCACCTGGCTGAGCGCGTTATTAACGCGGATCAGCGTCTCGGTGATGTCCACGCCGAACGGAAATTCCAGCTCGATCTCCGCGTCGCCGCTGCGCGCGGTGGCGGTGAGACGGCGCAGATTGGGGATATTGCGCAGGTATTCTTCCTGCTCGATCAGAATCTCTTTTTCCACGTCCTGGGGCGTGGCGCCGGGCCAGCTGGTCTGGACCGTGATGGTGCGCACTTCCAGGTCGGGGATCATCTGCACCGGAATGCGCAGCGCCGCCAGCACGCCGAGAATGGTGATGATCAGCACCACCACGGTCATCAGGGTGCCGTTGCGTACAATCTTTTCAAACACGGCGAAACCTCATTCGGACACCCGCAGCGGGCGGCCGTCGGTCAGGCTTTCGTTGCCGCGCACCACCACCCGGTCGCCGGCGGACAACCCTTCCTTCACGGTGACCAGGTCGGCCAGCCCGTCGCCAATGCGGATGCGCTGCTCGCGCGCCACCAGGCCGTCGTCGCCTTCCTCCGCCAGCCACACCGACACCCGGCCGTCCGGGTAGCGCACCAGAGCGTCCCGGGGCACCGCCAGGCTGGCCTCATCGCCCTGCAGGAAGAGGGTGGCGCGCACCGACATGCCCGACGTCATCGCCGGCGGCGACTCCAGCTGCGCGCGCACCAGGAAGGTCCGGGCGCTGGGATCGTTCACCGGCACGATGGCGGAAATGGTGGCCGGGTAGGCCGGGCCGCTGTCGCCGCCCAGCCGCACTTCCAACCGGTCGTCCTTGGACACCCGCGGGAAATACTCCTGCGGCACCGACAGATCGGCGCGCAGATCCTCCAGGCTGACCAGCTCCAGCACCGAGGTGCCCGGCGTCACCCACTCACCGACTTCGGTCTGCTTCTGGCTGATCACGCCGTCGAACGGGGCTTTCAAGGAATGGCGGGCGAGCAGGGCGCTTTGCCGGCGCGCCTCGGCGCGGGCACCGGCCAGGGAGGAACGGGCCACCTCCACCTCGGATTCCAGGCCGCGCACCTGGGTGGCGGCGATGCTCTGGCGGGCCGCCAGGGTGCTGGCTTCCTCCAGGCGCCGGCGGGCGTCCGCCAGGGTGGCTTCCGCCTCGGCGGCGGCGGCGCGGGCGCCTTCCAGGGCCAGGCGGTTCAGCTCCGAATCCAGCTCCAGCAGCACGTCGCCCTGTTCCATGCGGTCGCCCAGGTCCACATTAAGGGCGGTCACCAGGCCGGACACCGAGGTGGAAAGCAGGGCGGCGCGCTTGGCCGTCAGGGTACCGGTGAGCGGCAGGCGCTCCTCAAGCTCGCGGGATTCCACCGTCACCAGGGAAACCGGCTCCCGGGCGGCCGCCGGCTCGAATGCGAGCAGCGCCAGCAACCCGGCCAGCCCGAAAAATAGACGCCGGGCGTCCAGAACGCCGGCCAGCCCTGCAGTATCGCAATCGCGCATCCGTACCGTTACCCCCAATGATTTCGGTGTGGTGAGTCGCCCAGGGAGTGGACCATCATAAACGACAATGATTCCCTTTATCGGCGGCGGCCGCATTAACGCAGCCCGCCGGAAACAGGTCAAGCGGACAGCCCAAGCCTAATGGTTTGCCATGAAAGACCCGCGAAGGCCGGCGAATATCACCCGCCAATAAAATAGAAACGACCTCAGGTATGCTTTCCAAGCCAATGATTTATATGGAATCGCCGCCTAATGGTGCGACCTTAAGTTTCGTCATATGAAGTCCGGAACCTGTCGAGCGGAACGCTCGCAGTGCAGACCCGGCACCGGCTTGGGGGCGGTCCCGGGGACAAGCTGGAACCGCCGAAAGGACAGGGATTCTGAGAGCGCTTCGTCCCACCGGCCCAGATTTATGACTACGTGTAATGTATATTATGTTAAATAGAAGATAACGAATCGAACAGGTATGAATCCAAGCCCCGGGGCTTCCCTTTGCATCCGGGGCTTCGTTCGTCGGGCTCGCTCAGGCTTCCGGTGTTTCCCGTGGCGGGCAATGCGCTTTCAGAAACTCGATCTGGTCCGCCACCACCTGCTCGAACGCCTCGCCCACATAGATCTCGAAATGCCCCGCCTGATACCGCCTGATCTCATGGCGCGGCACGCGGCTCGCGTGGCGGAGCGTCTGTTTGGCCGGCGCCACGGTGTCGTTGTCACACACGCAGAAGAACACCGGCGCCCTTATGCCGGCGGCCTTGCGGCCCGGATAATAGCGGATAATGTCCAGGGCGAAGCGCGCGGCGGCTTCATTGCGAATCCGGGCGCCCTCGGGAACCAGGTTCATGTACCCGTCCCAGACGTCCGGTGCCGTCATCAGCGCGGTGTCGCCGGGGCGCCCGGCCACGGCGACCATCACCGGGGCGGCGCCCACCAAGGCGCTAAGGCGATCGCGCAGTGCCTTGGCCGTCAGTTTCGCGGAGACCAGCGGTTCCGTGGCCAGGGTCGACGCCAGCCCGTCGGTGAACGGACATTGGGAGATCACCGCCGCGATGCGCGGATCGTCGGCGGCGGTGGCCAGCACATGGCCACCGGAAAAGGACGTGCCCCACAGGATCACCCGATCCGGGTCCACCTGCGCGAGGCCACGGGCGTGCTCGATGGCCGCCTTCCAGTCCTGAAGCTGCTTTTTGATGTCCAGCAATTGGCGGGGTTCGCCGTCGCTGTCGCCGAAATGACGATAGTCGAACAGCAGGCAGGCGTAGCCCTCGGCCACGAACCGCTCGGCGAAGGCCGGCAGCCGCATGTTGCGGGTGCCGCCCAGGCCGTGGGCCATGACCATGATCGGTGCGCGGCCGGCAGTATCGGGCAGGTAGAGGTCGCCTCGACAGGTTACACCCGCGGATCGGAATTGGATCGCTGTTACGGACGTCATCGCCCTGCCCCCCTTAAAGTGTCAACGCCTAAAGTTCGGCCACCGCCGCCATGGCACGGGTCAGCTGGCTCAGGTCGTCCGGCTCCATGCCGTACGGCGGCATGATATAGACCAGCTTGCCGAACGGTCGGATCCACACGCCCTGCTCCACCAGCAGCTTCTGGGTGGCGGCCACGTCGCAGGGTTCTTCCAGCTCCAGCACGCCGATGGCGCCCAGGGCACGCACGTCGGCGACGCCGGAGGCGCCGCGCAGCGGTTCCAGCTCGCGGCGCAGCTGCGACTGGATCGCCGTCACGCGGCCGCGCCAGTCGTTCTCCAGCAGTTCATCGATGCTGGCGTTGGCCACCGCGCAGGCCAGCGGGTTGCCCATGAAGGTGGGCCCGTGCATCAGCACGCCGGCCTCGCCGTCGCAGATGCCGGCGGCCACGCGGTCGTTGCACAGGGTCGCCGCCAGGGTCATGTAGCCGCCGGTGAGCGCCTTGCCCAGGCAGAGAATGTCCGGGCAGACATCGGCGTGGTCCATGGCGAACAGTTCGCCGGAGCGGCCGAAGCCGGTGGCGATTTCGTCGAAAATCAGCAGTACGCCGTGCTCGTCGCAAAGACGGCGTGCGCCGCGCAGGTACTCCGGGTGGTAAAAGCGCATGCCGCCGGCGCCCTGCACGATCGGTTCCAGAATCACTGCCGCCACTTCGTGGCCGTGCTGTTCCAGCAGGCCGCGCAGGGAATCCAGATCCCGCTCGTCCCAGTCGTCGTGGTAGCCCACCGCCGGCGCGTCCGCGAACAGGTGCTTGGGCAGCACCTTGCTGAACAGATGGTGCATGCCGTTGACCGGGTCGCAGGTGGCCATGGCCCCGAAGGTGTCACCGTGGTAGCCGTTGCGCAGCGCGATCAGACGGTGCTTCTCGGGCTGCCCCTGGCTGAGCCAGTACTGCAGCGCCATCTTGATCGCCACCTCCACGGACACCGAGCCGCTGTCGGCCAGGAACACCTTGTTGAGCGGTTCCGGCGTCATCCGCACCAGGCGCTTGCCCAGCTCCACCGCCGGCTCGTGGGTGATGCCACCGAACATCACGTGGGCCATTTTGTCGATCTGGTCCTTGGCCGCCTGGTTCAGACGCGGATGGTTGTAGCCGTGGATCGCCGCCCACCAGGACGACATGCCGTCGATCAGCGTGCGGCCGTCTTCCAGCTCCAGGCGGACTCCGTCGGCGCGCGCCACCGGGTAGGTGGGCAGCGGCTTGGAGGTGGAGGTATAGGGGTGCCAGAGGTGGTCACGGTCGAAATCGAGATCAATGGACATAGGGTGCTCGGGGCCGGTTAGGTGGACGAACCATGCCAATTCCCGGGCCGGGACTCAAGCCCGGGTCACGTCGCTCTTTTAAGGCTAAAGATTTTCCCCGCCGGGCCGACAACCCCCAAACCTTGTCACAGCCATTCCTGGTATCCCCTCATGCTTAGTCAATTCAAGATCGGCGCCCGTCTCGGCGGCGCCTTCGCTGTTATTTTGCTGCTTCTGCTGGCCGCCTCGGGCACCGGCCTGTTCTCGGTCACCCGGATCGCGGACACCACCCGCGAGGCGCTGGAGACCGACGGCGCCCTGGCGTCCAATGCCGGCGTGGTGCGGCGTCTGGCACTGGAGCTGCGCCGTTATGAAAAGGACGTCTTTATCAATCTGGCGGATTTCCAGGCCCTGAACGGCTATTTCGGCAAATGGAGCGACACCGTCACCCGGCTGAAAAGCGTGCTTGATGAAGGTGAGGCACTGGCGGTGGCGCCGGCGCTGCAACAGCGCTACCGGGACGCCCGCGAGGGGCTGGGCGCCTACGAGTCGGATTTCACCCGCATCTACGGCGCGATCATGGACGGCACCTACCAGGACACCGCCGCCGCCAACGCGGCCTTTTCCGAGAACAAGCAGGGCATCTACCAGCTTGAGGACGCCGCCCAGGGCATCCATGACATCGCCATGGAGAATCTCGGCGGCTTGGGCCCCACGCTGCAGGCGCTGGTCACCCAGGCGCTGCTCGGTCTGGTGGTGTTCGCCGCCGTGGCGCTGCTGGTGTCGGCGGTCCTGGCGGTGGTGATCACCCGCAGCATCACCCTGCCCCTCGCCGACGCCCTGGGCGTGGCCCGCCGCATTGCTCAAGGGGACCTGCGCGAGCGCATCGTCGCCCGCGGGCGCGACGAGCCGGCGCAATTGCTGGCCGCCATGGCGGAAATGAGCGACTCCCTGGTCAAGCTGGTGTCCGCGTTGCGCGGCGCCAGTGAGACCGTCTATATCGGCGCCAACGAGATCGCCCTGGGCGCCCAGGACCTCTCCTCCCGCACCGAGGAGCAGGCCGCCGCGCTGCAGGAGACCGCCGCCAGCATGGAGGAGATCAGCGCCACCTCGGAGCACAACGAAAAGAACACCCGCGAGGCCGACCGGCTCGCCGACGCGGCGTCGCGCAGTGCCCAGCACGGCGGTGAGGAGATGCGCGCCAACATCGACCTTATGGAAAAGGTGGTGGCCAGTTCCAAGAAGATGAACGGCATTATCGCCACCATCGACGATATCGCCTTCCAGACCAATATCCTGGCACTGAACGCCTCCGTGGAAGCGGCCCGGGCCGGCGAAAAAGGCCGCGGTTTCGCGGTGGTGGCCAGCGAAGTGCGGCTGCTGGCCAGCCGCGCCGGGGATTCCGCCGGCGAGATCCGTGCCCTGCTGGAAAGCACCGGCGCGCAGATCGCCACCTGCGCGGATCAGACCCAGCGCAGTGGTGAAACGCTCAACGGAACCGTGGAGTCGATCAAAAAGCTGGCCGAACTGATGCGAGGCGTGGCGTCCGCCACCACCGAGCAGATCGGCGGCATTCAGCAGATCAGCACCGCCGTGACGCAGATGGACGCGGTCACCCAGCAGAACGCGGCACTGGTGCAGCAATCCAGCAGCGCGGCCGGCTCGCTGGAGGACCAGGCCAGCCATCTGAAGTCGCTGGTGACTTCATTCCGCATTCCAGAGGCCTAGAACGGGAACGGCGCGGCCAGCCGCGCCAGCACGCCGTAGGCGTCGCCGGGGTTCTTGGTGCCCGAGATGTCCAGATCGAAGACATGGAACAGCGGGAACACCAGCCCCAGGGTGGCCACCGAATCCAGATTGGCGACCAGGTCGTGGCGGTAGCCCAGCCGTAGCCGGGTGCGGTCGGCGGCGCCCCACTGCAGGCGGGCGCCGGCGTAACGGGCGTCCAGGTCGCGCTCCAGGGCCTCGAAGCGGTCCAGGTTGAGGTTCAGGCGGGTCGGCAGGCCGGCGTACTGAAAGCCGGTGGCCAGTTCCGCGTGGGCCTTCATGGTATAGGGGCTGGCCACCATGCCCGGCCGCCGGTCCGGGAACAGGTTCTCCACCCGAAGGGCCAGGTCCAGCTCGCCGAACGACCGGCTCAGCCGGGTATCCACGTTAAAGCCCTGCTGCTCGCTCACCGTCACCGGGCTGTCGAAGGCCGAGCCGAACGCCTCCTGATGGCTGAGCTCGTAGCTGTAAAGGTCGATGCGGTGGGCCTTGAACGCGGTCTCCAGACGGTAGGCGCCGCCGGGCGCCCCGAACAGACGCTCCACGGTAAGGCCGGCTTCGTTGGTGATGGTGCCGCTGCCCACCATGCCCTCGGTGTCCGGAAACAGGGCGTTGAAGCGGCTGTGGCTGCGCGCCACCAGCGCCGAGGACACGCACTGCGTGGGCAGCTGGATACGCGCGCCGGAGCCCGCCTCCAGAAACATCTCGTCCTGCTCCACCTGCTGGCGGATCACGCCGTCGTCGTCCAGCCGGGGGCCGGCTTCCACGCTGGTGAGCCCCTGGAACAGGCCCGCGGCGGTGGCCGGCTGGACCAGCACGGCCAGCATCAGGGTCCGGATCAGATATTGGCGGATGTTGGAGGCGGTCATCGCGGTACTTCAGGGCCGATGCATGGCGGGGCGGAACTTCGCCGTACTATGCAGCATGGCGCGCAGGGCGAAAAGGGGGGCACCGCCGGTTTCCATTGCCGGGACCGGCGAACTGCGTTTTCATGGAAACAGCAGCCACCAAGCAGCGAAAGCAGCGAAGAGACGCGCATGACCTCTGTAGCCGGCAGCGATCGACACCTTTCACCCGGGAAGCGGCCCCTTGGGCGCCGCCTGGGCGGAGGCCTTATCGCCCTCGCCGCCCTCTGGCTGCTCGCCGCCACCGGCCAGGCGCAAACCCCTTCCCAGCCGTCCAGCGAAGACCGGCCCGAGGTGCGGGTCATGGACCTCCGCGGCGCCATCGGCCCGGCGGTCAGCGACGGTTTCGTGCGTGCCCTGGAGGACGCCAACCGCGCCGGGGCGGCGCTGTTCGTGGTGCGCCTGGACACGCCGGGCGGTCTGGATAAGTCGATGCGCGTTATGATCCAGGCGATTCTTGATTCCCGGGTGCCGGTGGCCACCTATGTGTCACCGTCCGGCAGCCGCGCGGCCAGCGCCGGTACCTACCTGCTCTACGCCTCCCACGTGGCCGCCATGGCCCCGGCCACCAACCTGGGGGCCGCCACGCCGGTGCAGCTGGGCGGTGGCGGCGCGCCCTCCCCGGCCGGCGACGGCGCCGAGCCGCAAGCCGATGACAAAGTCGAAGACAATGCCTCCGCGCTGCGCCGCAAGCAGGTCAACGACGCCGTGGCCTATATTCGCGGCCTGGCGGAATTGCGCGGGCGCAACGCGGACTGGGCCGAGCGCGCGGTGCGCGAGGCGGTCAGCCTGACCGCCACCGAGGCCCAGGCGCAACGGGTGATCGACCTGGTGGCGCCGGATCTGGACGCCCTGCTCGCCCGTCTCCACGGCTTTACCGTCCGTGACGGGGACGCCGAGCGCACCCTGGCGCTCACCGACTACCGGCTGGTGGAGCTGGAGCCGGACTGGCGCACCCGCTTCCTGGCGGTGATCACCAACCCCAGCATCGCCTACATTCTGATGCTGGTGGGCATCTACGGGCTGATTCTGGAATTCTCCAACCCCGGTTTCGGCATCCCCGGCGTGCTCGGCGCCATCTGCCTGTTGCTGGCACTGTATGCGCTGCAGATGCTGCCGGTGAGCTATGTGGGCCTGGGATTGATCCTGCTCGGCATCGGCTTGATGGTGGCGGAGGGGCTGTCGCCCAGCTTCGGCGTCCTGGGCGTGGGCGGCGCCGTGGCCCTGGTGATCGGCTCGATCATGCTGATGGACACGGACCTGCCCGCCTTCCGGGTCGCGGTGCCGGTGATTGCGGCGGTGGGCGTGGGCAGCCTGGCGCTCACCGGCCTGACGGTGCGGCTGGCGTTCAAGGCCCACGGCCGCCCGGTGGTCACCGGCGGCGACACGCTGATCGGCCAGGATGCCGTGGCGGCAAACGATTTCGGGCCGGACGGCAACGGCCAGGTGCGCGCCGCCGGCGAACTGTGGCGCGCCACCACTGACGAGGCGGTCCTTGAGGGCGAAACGGTGACCATCCGCCGCCGGGACGGCCTCACTCTTCATGTGTCCCGCAAAGGAGACAAACCATGATCTTCCAATATTTCTGGATTGCGCTGGCGATTCTGGTCGTCGGCTTCGTGGTCAGCATGTTCCGCATTCTCCGCGAGTACGAGCGCGGCGTGATCTTCATGCTGGGCCGCTATCACAAGGTGAAGGGGCCGGGGCTGATTCTGGTGATCCCGGTGATTCAGCAGATGGTGAAGGTGGACCTGCGGGTGCGGGTGCTGGACGTCCCCAGCCAGGACGTGATCTCCCGCGACAACGTCTCGGTGAAGGTCAACGCGGTGCTCTACTTCCGCGTGGTCGACCCGGAACGGGCGGTGATCAACGTGGAGGACTTCTACGACGCCACCAGCCAGCTCTCGCAAACCACCCTGCGCTCGGTGCTGGGCAAGCACGAGCTGGATGAAATGCTCGCCTCCCGGGACGAGTTGAACCGGGACATCCAGGAAATCCTCGACGAGCAGACCGATCCCTGGGGCATCAAGGTGGCCAACGTGGAGATCAAGCACGTGGACCTGGACGAGGACATGGTGCGGGTGATCGCCCGCCAGGCGGAAGCGGAACGGGTGCGGCGCGCCAAGGTGATTCACGCCAACGGCGAGAAAGAGGCCTCGGAAGTCCTGCTGGACGCGGCACGCACCCTGTCGTCACAGCCCCAGGCGCTGCAACTGCGCTATCTGCAGACCCTCACCGAGGTGGCCAACGAGCGCACCACCACGGTGGTCTTCCCGCTGCCGATGGATATGATCGACAGCTTTTTGAAGAAGGACTGACGGACCTGGTTACTCAGCTCTTATTTACTTAGCTCTTATTTGCTCAAGTAACGCATCGCCCGCTCAATCCCGTCCAGGGTGAGCGGGTACATGTGGTGGTCGTTGAGCTGCTTGATCCACTGGGTGGAGGTGGTCATTTGCCAGGCCTTTTCCGGCTCCGGGTTGATCCACACCACCTTCTCGTAGGTCTCCTTGATGCGCTGGAACCAGACCGCGCCGGGCTCGTCGTTCCAGTGCTCCACGGAGCCGCCCACCGAGTTCACTTCGTAGGGGCTCATGGCGGCGTCGCCGATGAAGATCACCTTGTAGTCGCTGCCGTACTTGTGCAGCACGTCCCAGGTGGAGAACTTCTCGTCCCAACGGCGCCGGTTGTCCTTCCACACGTACTCGTAGACGAAGTTGTGGAAGTAGAAATACTCGAGATGCTTGAACTCCAGCCGGGCGGCGGAGAACAGCTCCTCGCAGAGCTTGATATAGGGGTCCATGGACCCGCCGATATCAAAGAACAGCAGCACCTTGACGCGGTTTTCCCGCTCCGGGCGCATCTTGATGTCGAGCAGCCCCGCGTTGCGCGCGGTGGAGCGGATGGTGTCGTCCATGTCCAGCTCTTCGTCGCGGCCGGTGCGGGCGAACTGGCGCAGCCGGCGCAGGGCCAGCTTGATGTTGCGGATGCCCAGCTCCACGGAGTCGTCCAGGTTGCGGAATTCCCGCTTTTCCCAGACCTTCACCGCGCTCTTGTTGCGCGACGGGCCGGTCATGCGCACCCCTTCCGGGTTCTCGCCGTAGCCGCCGAACGGGCTGGTGCCGCCGGTGCCGACCCATTTGTTGCCGCCCTGGTGGCGTTTTTCCTGCTCTTCCAGGCGCTTTTTCAGCTCCTCGAGGATCTTTTCCAGGCTGCCCAGCCCCTGCAATTTTTCCCGCTCTTCCGCGGACAGGGTCTTTTCCATCTGCTTGCGCAGCCATTCCTCGGGAATGGTCTGGCTCAGCCAGCCCGGCTCGATGCTTTCCAGGCCCTCGAAATAGTGCGCGAAGGCGCGGTCGAAACGGTCATAGTACTTTTCGTCCTTGACCATCACCGTCCGCGACAGCATGTAGAAGTCCTCGATGGACCCGAACGCCACGTGGTGCTTGAGCGCGCCGAACAGGTCCAGCAGCTCGCGCAGCGTCACCGGCACCTTATGGGCGCGCAGGTCCTCGAAAAAACCGATCAGCATAGAAACCTCTATCGGTTAAAGGATCTACCGTTCCCGGCGGCTCATGAAAGCCAGCCGTTCCAGCAGCTGTACGTCCGCTTCGTTCTTGACCAGGGCGCCGTACAGCGGCGGGACCGCGGTCTTGGTGTCGCGGTTGCGCAGAATGTCCTGGGGAATGTCGTCGGCCATCAGCAGCTTGAGCCAGTCGATCAGCTCGCTGGTGGAGGGCTTCTTCTTCATGCCCGGCACTTTGCGCAGGTCGAAGAAGATTTCCAGCGCCTCGGTGACCAGCTCCTTCTTAATTTCCGGGAAGTGCACGTCCACGATCTGCATCATGGTCTTGGCATCGGGGAAATTGATGTAGTGGAAGAAGCAGCGGCGCAGGAAGGCGTCGGGCAGCTCTTTCTCATTGTTGGAGGTGATGATCACGATCGGGCGCTTCTCGGCGCGAATGGTCTCGCCGGTTTCGTAGACGAAGAATTCCATGCGATCCAGCTCCTGGAGCAGATCGTTGGGGAATTCGATGTCCGCCTTGTCGATCTCGTCGATCAGCAGCACCACCTGGTCGTCGGCCTGGAAGGCCTCCCACAGCTTGCCCTTCTTGATGTAGTTGGACACGTCCTCGACGCCCTCGGCGCCGAGCTGGGAGTCGCGCAGGCGGGAGACCGCGTCGTACTCGTACAGGCCCTGCTGGGCCTTGGTGGTGGACTTGATATGCCAGGCCAGCAGCGGCATGCCCAGTGATTCGGCCACCTGTTCGGCGAGCAGGGTTTTACCGGTGCCCGGCTCACCCTTGATCAGCAGCGGACGCTGCAAAGCGATGGCCGCGTTAACGGCCATTTTGAGATCTTCCGTGGCAACGTACTGTTCAGTGCCCTGAAACTGCATGCGAGTTTCTCCACATCAGCGAGAATAACGCTGCGCACTCTAGCAACCCGCGCACCCCGGGCAAAGGGCCAGAATGGCCATGTTGCAGTCGGTTTGCGTCAGCCGGCCGCCCCGGGTGTGGCATAATCCGCCGCCATGAATCTGTTATTGCTGCACCCCGACCAGCGCCTCGACGGCGACCGCTGGCGTCTTGACGACCGCCAGGCCACCCATGTGCGCTCCGTGCTCAAGCTCGCGGAGGGCGACCATTGCCGCGCCGGCCTGCTCGACAAAGGCACCGGGCAGGCAGTGATTGAATCCATTAAAAACAATGAGATAGAGATATCTTTTAAAGTGGATTCGAAGCCGGTCTCCGCCCTGCCCCTGAATCTGCTGCTGGCCCTGCCCCGCCCCAAGATGCTCAAGCGGTTGCTGGTGGACGCCGCCAGCCTGGGCATCAAGAACATCGTGCTGGTGAACGCCGCCAAGGTCGACAAGAGCTACTGGCAGACGCCCAATCTCAAGGGCGAGCTGCTGCGGGAAAAATTGCTGCTGGGGCTGGAACAGGCCGGCGACCCGGTGATGCCGAGCTTGCGGCTGGCGCCGCGCTTCCGGCCCTTCGTCGAGGATGAGCTGGATCAGTGGGCGGGTCCAGGGCGGCGTTTGGTGGCGCACCCGGGTCCGTTTCCGGAGCTGCCGCGGGGCCTGGATGAGCCCGCCACCCTGGCGATCGGCCCGGAGGGCGGCTGGACGCCCTTTGAAGTGGCGCTGCTGGAGCAGCAGGGCTTCGGCTGCCACCGTTTCGGCAGCCGGATCCTGCGTGTGGAGACCGCCCTGCCCGCCCTGGTGGGCGCGCTGATGCGGCTGCCTTAACGGCGGTAGGGGTTGCGGCGCGGCTTGCGCGGCGGCTTGTCGCCGCGCTGGTGGCGCAGCCGGGCGCGGCCGTAGAGGCCGGTGTATTTCTTGCCTTTCAGATCCACGCGATCGGTGAGCGGTTTGATCTCCTGCTCGCTGAGTTCCTGCCAGCGCCCGGTGCGCAGCGACGACGGCAGCGTCAGGTCGCCGAAGCGGATGCGGATCAGCCGCGCCACTTCCAGGTCCTGGGACTGGAACAGGCGGCGCACTTCCCGGTACTTGCCGCCGGTCAGTCGCACCTTGTACCAGTGGTTGGCGCCCTCGTCGGCGCCGCCGGCGTCCTCGATGCTGTCGAACTTGGACACGCCGTCCTCGAGCAACACGCCGTCCAGCATCGCCTTGCGCTTGTCCTCGCTGAGGGTGCCGTGGACGCGCACCGCGTATTCGCGGATAAAGCCGTTGGACGGGTGCATCAGCCGGTGGGCCAGCTCACCGTCGGTGGTGAACAGCATCAGCCCGGTGGTGTTGATGTCCAGACGGCCCACCTGCACCCAGCGCATGCCCTGCAGCTTGGGGAGGTTATCGAACACGGTGGGGCGGCCCTGCGGATCGTTCCGCGAGCACACTTCCCCGACCGGCTTGTGATAAATGATCACGCGCCGAACTATGTCTTCTTCCGCCTTCACTCGAATGATCCTGCCGTCGACTCTGATGGTGTCTTCCGGCTCCGCCCGGTCTCCCAGCGTTGCCACCTGGCCGTTCACGGAAACCCGCCCATCGGCGATCCAGGTTTCCAGCTCACGGCGTGATCCCAGCCCGGTGCGGGCCAGAACTTTCTGTAACTTTTCACTCATGGGGCGATTGCTCGTCCTCGTCGGCCGCCTTGGCGGCTTGCTCGCCGGTCCCCTCGGCGGGGGCCGGTTTGCGGCGAAATTCCTCTTCGAAGCCGGCGTTGACGGAATCCACCTTGTCGATGCTCATCAGGGTGGAGTCGTCCAGTTCCGGTTCTTCGTCCAGGGCGGCGAAAATTTCCTCGTTACGGGCTTCGCGCTCCCCTTCGGGGCGCGCACCGAAGGCGGCCGTGGCGTCGTTGTCGTCATCGGCGCGGTCGCCGCTGTCCGGATCCGGCGCGTCGCTGAGCGCCAGTTCCTCGTTGAGCTTGTCCAGGTCCTTGATTTCCGACAACGGCGGCAAATCTTCCAGACTTTTCAGATCGAAATAGTCGAGAAACTGCCGGGTGGTGGCGAACATCGCCGGCCGCCCCGGCACGTCCCGGTGACCGACCACCCGCACCCAGTTGCGCTCCAGCAGGCTCTTGATGATGTGCGAGCTCACCGACACGCCGCGGATCTCCTCGATCTCGCCCCGCGTGATCGGCTGCCGGTAGGCCACCAGCGCCAGGGTCTCGAGGATCGCGCGGCTGTAGCGCGGCGGCTTTTCCTGCCACAGGCGGCTCACCCAGGGCCCCAGATCCTTGCGCACCTGGAAGCGGAACCCGGACGCCACTTCCTTGAGCTCGATGCCGCGCTCCGCGTAGTCCTCGCTGATCTGTTCCAGTGACCGGGACAGATCGGCTTTCTCCGGGCGCTCCTGCTCATCGAACAGCAACAACAGCGCGTCCCGGTCCAGCGGGCCGTCGGCGGCGAAGATCGCCGCTTCGACGATCTGTTTTATCTTATCCGGCTCCACGGTTACTCATCCTCGTCAGCCTCGTAAGGTTCGTCATCCAGTTCCAGCGCCGCCAGGGCTTCCGATTCTTCCAACACCAGGGTTCTGGCCTTCACATGGATGGGGCTGAAGGGCCCGCTCTGCACCAGCTCGATCAGCGACCCTTTGACCAGTTCAAGAATCGCCAGGAAGCTGACCACCACGCCGAGGCGCCCTTCGCTGGCTTCGAACAATTCCACGAAGGGCACGAATTCCCGGCCTTTCAGGCGGTCCAGCACGTTCGCCATGCGCTCCCGGGTGGACAGTTTCTCCCGCGACACCTGATGGTTTTCGAACATGTCCGCCCGGTACAGCACTTCCTTGAAGGCCAGCAGCAGCTCGCGCAGGTCCACGTCCGGCTGCGCCTTTTCGCGCACGTACTCGGGGCGGCGCGCGGCGGCGATCTGAAAATCCCGCTCCTGGCGCGGCAGGTTGTCGATGTCCTCGGCGGCCTGCTTGAAGCGCTCGTATTCCTGCAGGCGGCGGATCAGCTCGGCGCGCGGGTCCTCCGCCTCGTCCTCTTCGTCGTGCACCGGTCGCGGCAGCAGGGTGCGCGATTTAATCTCGCCCAGCATCGCCGCCATCACCAGATATTCCGCGGCCAGCTCCAGGTTCATGGCCTTCATCAGCTCCACGTACTCCATGTACTGAGTCGTGATCTGGGCCACGGGGATGTCGAGAATATCCAGGTTCTGCCGTTTGATCAGGTACAGCAGCAGATCCAGCGGGCCTTCGAACGCCTCCAGGAACACTTCCAGGGCGTCCGGCGGTATGTAGAGATCGTCGGGCAGCTTGGTGATCGCCTGGCCGTACATCAGGCCGAACGGCATCTCCGCCTGGTGCGGCGCCGGCGGCGCCAGCGGGTTACCGGCCTTCGAGACCTGTTGCTTGACCACTTCGTTCATCTGCCCTGGCGTCCCATGGTTCACCGTTACCGGTATTGAAGGCCCATTACCGAGCGCACTTCGTCGAGGGTGGCGCGGGCCACTTCGCGGGCCTCTTCACACCCTTCGGAAACAATCGTGCGCACCAGATCCGGATTACGCAAATGGTCCTCGGCGCGGCGCCGGATCGGCTCCAGCTCCGCCTGCACCGCTTCGATCACCGGCTTTTTGCACTCCAGGCAGCCGATGCCGGCGGAGGTGCAGCCTTCCTGCACCCACTGGCGGGTGCGCTCGTCGGAATACACCTTGTGGAACTCCCACACCGGGCACTTCTCCGGCGTGCCGGGATCGCTGCGGCGCACCCGCGCCGGGTCCGTGGGCATGCGGCGGATCTTGGCGTCCACGTCGTCCGGCTCCTCGCGCAGGCTGATGAAGTTGCCGTAGGACTTGGACATTTTCTGACCGTCCAGGCCGGGCATCTTCGAGGCCGGCGTAAGCAGCGACTGCGGCTCCGGCAGGATCACCTTGCCGCCGCCTTCCAGGTCCCCGTTCAGGCGTTCTTTGTCGCCGAGCGTGATGTTCTGCTGGTTCTGCACCAGCGCACGGGCCGCTTCCAGGGCCGACTCGTCGCCCTGCTCCTGGTACTTGCGGCGGTTATCGGCGTAGATGCGCGCCTGCTTCTTGCCCATCTTCTTGATCGCCGCGGTCACCGCCTCCTCGAAGCCGGGCTCGCGGCCGTAGAGGTGGTTGAAGCGCCGCGCCACTTCCCGGGTCAGCTCGACATGGGCCACCTGGTCGGCGCCCACCGGCACCTGGCCGGCCCGGTAGATCAGGATGTCCGCCGCCTGCAGCAGCGGGTAGCCGAGAAAGCCGTAAGTGCTCAGGTCTTTCTCGCGCAGCTTTTCCTGCTGATCCTTGTAGGTCGGCACCCGTTCCAGCCAGGACAGCGGCGTCATCATCGACAGCAGCAGATGCAGCTCGGCGTGCTCGGGCACCTGGCTCTGGATGAACAGCGTGGCGGACCCGGGGTTCACCCCGGCGGCCAGCCAGTCGGTCACCAGGTCCCAGACGTGGCCCTGAATACCGTGCGGATCCTCGTATTCAGTGGTCAGACCGTGCCAGTCCGCGACGAAAAAGAAACACTCGTACTCATGCTGCAAGCGCACCCAATTCTTAAGCACGCCATGGTAATGCCCCAAATGCAGGCGCCCGGTGGCGCGCATGCCCGATACCACTCTTTGGGAGGGAACCACGGAACTCAAAAGCCGACTCCTGTCGTAACGGCGGAAAGCGGCGATTATAAAGGGAAGAGACGGTGTAAAGACAGGGCTGGGCGCAACCCGCTCAGAAGATAGCGTCCAGCGGGCCGGCGCCTTCGCGGACCACTTCCGGGCCGCTGCCGTCGGCGAGCGAAATCACGGTGGTCTCGGTGACCCCGCAGAAGCCGCCGTCGATCACCAGATCCACCTGGCCCTGCAGGAAGTCACGCACGTCCTGTGGATCGGTGAGCGGGAACTCGTCGTCGGGCAGATGGGCGGTGGAGGTCATGATCGGCCCGCCATGCTCGTTGAGCAGCGCCTGGCAGATCGGATGATCCGGCACGCGGATGCCGATGGTGCGCTTCTTGGGATGCATCAACCGCCGCGGCACCTCGCTGGTGGCGCTGAGAATGAAGGTGTAGGGCCCCGGCGTGTGCGCCTTGAGCAGCCGGTAGTCCGGGTTGTCCACCTTGGCGTAGGTGGCCAGTACCGACAGGTCCGGGCACAGCAAAGTGAACTGGTGTTTATTGTCCAGCCGGCGCAGGCGGATCAGGCGGTCCAGGGCGTCCTTCTCACCGATTCCGCAACCCAGGGCGTAGGTGGTGTCGGTGGGATAGGCGATCAGCCCGCCGCCACGGATCACGTCCACGGCCTGGCGGATCAGACGCGGCTGGGGTGTTTCGGGGTGAATATGCAATACATCGGTCATGGGGCCGCATTCTCCATCCGCGCCCGGGCCGGCGCAACACCGGCCTGGGGCAGCGCCCAGACCGGCGTGCCGTCCGCCGGAAACGGCGGCAGGCCGCCCAGCGCCAGCCATTTCTGCTGGGGGGAATGGAAATCGCTGCCGCCGGACACCGCCAGGTCGAAATGCCGCCAGCACTCCTCGAGCAGCGCCGCCTGCTGCGGGCTGAGCCCGGGCATCATCGCCTCCAGGGCCAGGCCGCCGGCATTGCGGAAATCGCGCACCAGCTCTCGCAGCCGCTTGCGGGTCAGGCCGTAGGCCTGGGGATGGGCCAGCACCGGAATGCCGCCGGCGGCCAGCAGTTCCGAGACGCCCTCCTCCAGGCTCACCCAGGGGGTCGACACGAAGCCGGACTGGCCTTTCTTAAGGAAACGGTTGAACGCGTGGCGCTGATCGCGCACCACGCCGGCTTCCACCAGCATTTTCGCAAACCAGGGCCGCCCCGGGGTGTCGCTGTCGGCCAGCTCGCAGGCCTTGCGGTAGCTGTGTTCCAGCCGGGCCGCCTTGTCCAGGCGGGCGCCGATGCGCACCGCCCGCTCGCGGCGGGCCTCCAGTTGACGGTTGACCCGCTCCACCAGCACCGGCGCGTCCGGGTCCACCCACAGGCCGAGCACGTGGATTTCCCGGCTGCCGCACAGCACCGACAGCTCGATGCCCGGCACCAGGGTGATGCCGTGCCGGTCCGCGGCGCGGCGCGCCTCGGGCAGGCCGGCCAGGGTATCGTGGTCGGTGAGCGCCAGGGCGTCGACGCCGTGATCGGCGGCGCGGGCCACCAGATCGGCGGGCGACAGCACGCCGTCCGAGGCCAGGCTGTGGCTGTGGAAATCGGGGCGCTGGAAACGGGTGGTATCGGTCATGGCGGGCAAGGTATCACACAACCTGCCCCGGCGGGATGATTTGCGCCGCCGTTCCCGCTACCATCGGCGGTCCCGGTAAGGATGCGTGTCCATGAAGCAATTGTTTGATTATCTCCCCGTGGTGGTGTTTTTCGGCCTCTATTTTCTCAGTGGCCGCGACATCATGCTCGCCACCTGGGGCATCATCGCCGCCACCAGCTTTCAGGTGGTCGCCGGCCGCCTGATCTGGAGGCGCTGGCACCGCCTGCACCTGATGGTGCTGGCCGTCACTCTGGTGTTCGGCGGCCTCACCCTGCTGCTGCGCGACGATGTGTTCATCAAGTGGCGGCCGTCGATCATCAGCTTCGTGCTGGCGGCGGTGCTGCTGGGCGGGCATTTCCTGCGCGAGCGCAACCTGCTGCAGCGGCTGTGCGAAAAACTGATGATCAGCGGCTTCGGCCGCGTGGTGGCGCTGGGCGCCGCCCAGTGGACCCGCCTCAACCTGGCCTTCGTGCTCTATTTCATGGCCCTGGGCGGGCTCAATCTGTTCATTGCCTATACGTTCAGCACCGACTTCTGGGTCAATTTCAAACTGTTCGGCTTCACCGCCATCCAGATGGTGTTCTACGTGGCGGTGTTCCTGTATTTCTACCGGCACATTTCCGAGGAAGACCGCAAACAACTGTTCCATCAGGAAAAATCCGCCGAGGAACCGAAGAAAAAGGACGACGATGCTGTACGCGATAATCAGTGAAGACGTGGCCGACTCCCTGCCGCTGCGCAAGACCGCCCGCCCCGACCATATCGCCCGCCTGGAGCGGCTGCGTGATCAGGGCCGCCTGATTCTGGCCGGGCCGCTGCCGGCGGTGGACAGCGAGGACCCCGGCGACGCCGGCTTCAGCGGCTCGCTGGTGGTGGCGGAGTTCGAATCGCTGCAAGCCGCCCGTGACTGGGCCGACGCCGACCCCTATGTGGCCGCCGGCGTCTACGCGCACGTCCAGGTGAAGCCCTTCAAGGCCGTCCTGCCCTGAGTTTTTACAAAATCGACCCGCGAAGCGCCGGAAAATGTGACTATTTCGGCGCCATTGCCGCCGAGGGTTGCCTAAACTTCGCGCCTTGAATTCTAAGGAGTACCTGTTAATGCTCGTTCGCTGGCTCTGCTTCGTGCTGATTGCCCTGTTGTCCACACCGGCCCTGGCCGCCACCGCCTGGATCGACGATGAAATCTACGTGCCGGTGCGCTCCGGCGCCGGGTCCGGCTACCGCATCGTCCATCGCGGCCTGAAAAGCGGCACCCGGGTGGAATTTCTGGGGGAAGACGGTGACTGGGCGCACATCCGCTTCGGCGACACCGAGGGTTATATCGGCAAGCAGTACATCAGCCGTTCCCCCACCGCCGCCATTCGTCTGGAACAGATCAGCGGCGACCGCAAGCAAATGGAAAGCCGCATGACCGAAATGCGCGAGCGCCTGAGCAGCGTGGAAGCGGAGCGCGACCGCCTGAGTGCCGAAAACGAAGAGCTTAAGGGGTCGCTGAGCAGCCGCAGCGACGAGCTGGAAAACCTGCGCGACGTGGCCGCCGATCCGATCCGCCTGGATCAGGCCAACCGCCGGCTCAACGAAGAGCTCAGCATGCTGCGCTCGGAGCTCGACCAGGTGAAAGCGGAAAACGCCATGCTGCGCGGTAATAACACCTCCCAGCAATGGATCACCGGGGTCGGCATTCTGATTCTCGGCGCCATCGCCGGCCTGCTGCTGAAATCCAAGTCGGGCCGCCGCCGCAGCACCTGGGCCAACTGAGCGGCGTCAGCCGTCCAGGCGGCCGAACAGCGTCTCCAGCCGCACGGTAACGCCGTTCACCCCCTGATAGCCCTGGTCCCGGGGCCACAGGACGAACGGCTCCACTTCCACGAACAGCCACGGCCGCCACACCTGGCGCCGGTAGCGCACGTAACAGCGGTAGCTGTCCACCCGCGCCTCCGGCTTGGTGAAGCCGGCGGCCCCGGCACCCAGATTCCAGGCCGCCTTGTCGCTCTGGCGCAGGAACAGATTGGCGCCCTGGAACAGCCCCAGCCCGCGCCCGTCCTCGTTCAATTCCTCGCTGTACTGAATCTCGCTGGCCAGGCGCACGCTGGCGGTATCGCTCAAGGCGCGGTCGACCTCGAACAGGGAGCGGCTGCGCCAGCCTTTGGGGTCACGCCATTCGACCCGCTCGGTGAACCGCAGCCAGGCCGATTCGTTGAACAGGGGATGGACGCTGCGGTAACGCAGCCGGGTAAAGGTGGTCAGGTCGGAGCGCACGCCGGTGTCCAGGTCCAGGTCCATGGCCTCGGTGCGGTTGATCACCCAGCGCAGCGCGCCGCGAAAGCCGCTGTCGTCCTCGCCGATGCCGGTGACTTCGGAAGCCTGCGGGCCGTCCGCCACGGTGTCGTCCTCGTTGCTGCGAAACAGCAGGGACAGCCGCCGCTCGGCGCTCGGCAGCCACACCCGGGCGTCCACATCCAGGTCGCGGTCGTCCAGACCGTCGTCCCGCCAGATGCGCTCGCCGGTGATGCGCACCAGGCTGGCGGCGGGCTCGTTGCTGGTGCTGAGCGGGTCTGCGAAAAAGCCGTCCACCCAGCGGCTCGGCCAGCACAGGCCGCGGGACAGCCAGTCGTGGGTGCGGTCCACCCAGAGGGAGCGCGGTCCCTGGGTACAGGGATCCGTGGAGGTCGCCGGGGCCGCCGTCCCGGGTAACGGAAGCCCCATCATGCAAAGTATCAACAGCCCGGAAAGTCGCCTCATGACGACAGCATAGCGCCGCCCGGAGGCGGCGGGAATTACCGATCAACCCACCGCGCCGGAATCCTTGAAGGCCTGGATATCCTCGTCGCTGAAGCCGTGGTCGGACAGCACTTCGTCGCTGTGCTGACCGAGACGGGCACCGCTGAAACGGTAGCCCACCGGCGTGGCGGAGAACTTGAACGGCGACGCCACCTGGCGCTGCTTGCCGCCGTCGTGGCGCGGCACCTCCACCACCATGTCGCGGGCCTTCAGCTGCGGATGCTCGGTGGCTTCGGAGAAACTCAGCACCGGCTCCACGCAGCAATCCAGATCGGCGAACACCCGGCACCAGTGGTCGTAGTCCTGGCCGCCGATCACCTCGGCGATCTCCGCTTTCACTTCCGCCACCACGGTCGGGTCCAGGGTCATGCCCTTACTGGTCAGTTCCGGCTTGCCGATGGCCTGGCAGAACTGGGTGAAAAACTGCGGCTCCAGGCCGGCCACGGACATAAAGCGTCCGTCGCGGGTGCGGTAGCAGTCATAGAAGCCGCCGCCGTTGAGCTGGGTGGTCTCCAGGTCCGGATCCTGCCCGCCCACCAGGGCCGGCGGCGCGGCCAGGCCGTGCAGGCTGAAGGCGGCGTCGGTCATGGAGATGTCCACGTGCTGGCCCTCGCCGGTGCTCTGGCGGTGGATCACCGCCGCCAGCACGCCCATCACCGCATGGCAGGAACCGCCGGCGATGTCCGCCACCTGGAACGCCATCGGCGCCGGGCCGGAGGCCTTGCGGCCGTTGTAGGCGGTCATGCCGGCGATCGACAGATAGTTCAGATCGTGGCCGGCCCGGTCCCGGTAGGGCCCGTCCTGGCCGTAGCCGGTGATCGAGCAGTAGATCAGCCCCGGGTTGATCGCCTTAAGGTCTTCGTAGCCCACGCCCAGGCGGTCCATGACCCCGGGCCGGAACTGCTCGACGATAATGTCGTACTCGGCCACCAGACGCCGGATGATCTCCTTGCCTTCCGGCTTCTTCAGATCCACGGCGATCGACCGCTTGGAGCGGTTGATATAGCCGTGCACCGCCGACACGCCGTCCTCGGACGGCGGCAGCAGCCGCACCATGTCCGGACGGGTGGGTGATTCCACGCGCAGCACCTCGGCCCCCATGTCGGCCAGCATCAGGGTCGCGAACGGACCGGGCAACAGGGTGGAAAAATCCAGAACTTTCAAAGACGCCAGGGGACCACTCATGAACACCGCTCCTTCAATTCGAAAACCCGACCCTACCCGCTCGCGGTAGCCTCGCCAATGGCAACCCTGGTCGCCCGAGTGACCGAAACTGACATGGGGCCGGCACGCCATCTGCGCTAGCATGCGCGCTTACTCCGCAACCGTGTAACGCTGATGACCGTTTCAACAAAAATCCGCGGCGTGCTGGCGCTGGTGGGGATCTTTATCAACACCCTGTTGCTGGTCACCCCCCTGTATCTGTTCGCCCTGCTCCGGCTGCTGCTGCCGTTCCACGCCGCCCAGGTTCGGTTGTCCCGGGTGCTGGTGGTGATCGCCGAAACCTGGATGGCGATCAACAACGCGATCATTGATCTGTTCAGTCAGGTGGAATGGCGGGTGGAAGGCATGGACGGCCTGGCCCGCCATGAGTGGTATCTGATGACCTCCAACCACCAGTCCTGGGCGGACATTCTGGTGTTGCAGAAAGTCACCAACCGCCGGGTGCCGTCGCTGAAGTTCTTCCTCAAACAGGAGCTGATCTGGGTGCCGCTGCTGGGGCTGGCCTGGTGGGCGCTGGATTTTCCGTTCATGAAGCGCTACAGCCGCGCCCAGCTGGAAAAACGTCCGGAGCTCAAAGGCAAGGACATGGAGACCACCCGCAAGGCCTGCGAGAAGTACGCGCACTATCCGGTGTCGGTGATGAACTTCTTCGAAGGCACCCGCTTCACGGAGGAAAAACACCGCCAGCAGGATTCGCCCTACCGGCACCTGCTCAAACCCAAGGCCGGGGGCGCCGCCTTTACCCTTAAAGCCATGGGCGGCCAGCTGCACTGCCTGCTCGACTTCACCATTGTCTATCCTCCCGGCACCAGCCGTTCCCTGCTCGGCTTCCTGGGCGGCGACATGGACCGGGTGGAAGTGATCGCCCGGCGTCGGCCGATCCCGGACTGGGCGGCGCAGGGCGATTACGAGAACGACCCGGAGTTCCGGCGCCGCATTCAGGAGTGGGTGAGCGAAATCTGGGCGGAAAAAGACGCTCTTATCGAGTCACGTCTGTGATCCTATCCGAGGGTTGCCTATAGTAGTGGCCCGGCGCCCCCTGGCGCCGCATAAATACAAAGCAAATCCAATGGGATGGCCATGCTAGGCAAACTGTTCAAACCCCGGTGGCAACACCGCGACGCCGAGGTTCGCGCCCAGGCGGTCGCGACCCTGGATCCGCGCCAGGATCAGGAAACTTTGTCGAAACTCGCCCGCGACGACGACAGCGCCAGGGTGCGCGCCGCCGCCGTGTCGGCCCTGCTGGACCTGCACCTGCTGGACCGGCTGATCGAAGCGGACGGCGACGCCGGCGTGCGTGACGCCGCCTCGGACCGCTTCGTGGCGCTGCTGGCCGGCACCGTGGACGGCGCCCCGGCGGTGGACACCCGGCTGCGGCTGATCCAGCACACCGGCAATGCCCGGGTGCTGCTGCATGTGGCCCGCCACAGCCCCGACCAGGCGTGCCGGGAGGCGGCCCTGGCCGCCATCGACGATCCGGACGCGCTCTACCGCCTGGCCCTGGAAGGCGCCGACGCCGCGTTGCGTCTGGCCGCCGCCGAACGTCTGGAGGACGCCACCCTGCTGCGTCAGCTGGGCCGCGAAGGCCGCGACAAAAAGGTGGTGCGCGTCGCCCGCGACCGCGTCAAGGCCCTGCAGGCCCGGGACGCCGAGGCGCGCCGCCACGAGGAACAGCTCGACGCCCTGATCGACGCCCTGGAACAACTGGCCCAACACAGCGCCGACCCGCTGTTCGAAGGCCGCCTGCAGCAACTGGAACAACGCTGGCGGGCACTGGCCGAACAGGCCGATGACGCCCGCTCCGCCCGCGTGGAAAGCGCCCTGGCGCAGTGCCACGCGCATCGGCGCGAGCAGCAGCAAGCGGCGGCCCGCCAGGAAGCGCTGGAATCCGCCGCCCACGAGCGCCGCGCCGCCCTGGACACCCTGCGCTCTCTGTATCGCGACCTGAGCGCGGAGACCTGGGACCAGCAGCTCGGCGAGCTGCGCTCGGCGGTGGCCACCCAGGAGCGACGCTGGCAGGCCGCCGGCGAACTGCTCGAGGCGGACGACGAGTCCGACCTGATGTTCCACTCGCGGTTGAGCGAATGGCGCCGGCTGATCGCCCTGGCGGAAGCGGCCCTGGACGCCGAGGACGACGACCAGCGCCGCGAGCTGGCCGAACAGTGGCCCGCCGAGGTGGCCGCGCCTTCCGCCCTGGCGGCGGCCCGCCCGCCCGAGCCTCCCGAACAGCAGGAAGAGCCGAAGCAGCAACAGAAGCCCCGGCAGGCGCCGGCGCGGACCGGCGCCGACAGCGAGCACCGCGGTCTGGTGGTGGCGCTGCGCCGGGAGCTGCAACAGGGCAATCTCAAGCACGCCAACCGGCTCTGGCACAAAGCCGAGGCGGTCCTCGCCGAGCAGAACGACCCCTGGCTGCAGCAGCAGCTTGAGCGTCTCACGCCACGCCGGGAAGAGCTACGCGACTGGCACGCGTTCGCCGCCCAGCCGAAGAAAGAACAGCTCTGTGAGCGCATGGAAGCGCTCGCCGAAACGGACATGGACGCCGAAGAGCGCGCCAGCGCCGTCCAGGCTCTGCACGAAGAGTGGCGCGCGCTGATGAGCTCCGACCAGGATCAGGACCAGGCGCTCTGGGACCGCTTCAAGGCCGCCTCCGACCGCGCCTATGAACCCTGCCGCGCGCACTTCGCCGAGCTCGACGCCCAGCGCGAGGAAAACCTGCGGCGCCGCGAGGCACTGTGCCAGCAGCTGGCGGATTTTGTCGCCGCCCAGGATTGGGGGAACGCGGACTGGCAGGCGGTGTGGGAAATCCGTCGGCAGGCGCCACAGGAATGGAAGAGCCACGCGCCGGTGCGCTTCACCGACGCCCGCGACGTGCAAAAGCGCTTTTCGGCGCTGCTCAGCGAAATCGATGAGCGCCTGGAAGAGGCCTGGCGGCAGGCCGAGCAGCCCCGCCAGGCGCTGCTGGAGCGCGCCGCCGCCCTCGCCGAGAGCGTGGCCGCCGACCAGGGCGAACAGGCCGTCGACGTCCGTGGCGCCGCCCGCGAGGCCCAGGCGCTGCAGAAGCAATGGCGCGCCGCGCCCTGGCTGCCGCCGGCCCGTCACCGGCCGTTCCAGAAGCGTTTCCGCCGTACCATGGACGCCATCTTCGCCGCGCGTCAGGCCGACACCGAACAAAAGCAGGCGCAGCGCGCCGAAGCTGCCGAACAGGCACAGACCGTACTGGAACGGGCCGCCCAACAAACCGCCCGGCCCCTGCCGGAACAGGACGGCGCCACCCTCGCCGCCCTCGCCGAGGAATTGCAGGCGGTGGACGGCGCGTCGCTGGGCCGCGGTCTGCAGCAACAGCTGCAACGGCTGCAGGAGCAATTGCGCGCGCTACGCAAGGACCTGCCCCGGTGGCAGCGCTGGCAGGCGGCCCGCGACCGTGTCAGCGGCGCGCCGTCCGGCGAGGAGCGCGCCGAAGACCGCGCCCTGGCCGCCGCGCTGGAAGCCCTGGCCGGCGTCGACAGCCCCGACCACGCCCGCGAGGAACGCATGGCCTGGCAACTCGAGCGGCTGCCCAAGGCGATGAAATCGAGCGGCTTCACGCCGCTGGAAGAGGCCCTGGCGCTGGTCGACGAACGGCCGGTGGGCACGCCGCTCGAACCGGACCTGGCCTCCCGAATGACAACCGCCCTGACAGCCCTGGAACCGCGCCCCTAATCCAGCCTGTGCGAGCGGGCCCCGCCCGCGAAAGGGGCGAAGCCCCGGCAGGATACCAGAGACATCTCTAACGGCAGCACCAACAGCGTCTCTGGGATCCTGCCGGGTGGCTAAAGCCACCCTTTTGCGGGCTGGGCCCGCTCCTACAAGCCGGCTATTGCCCGTAACGCCGCGCGTGCTGCAAGAAGTCGAGTTCCTCTGCGCTGTCGGTGCGCTCCAGCACCCGGTTGCGGTGCGGGAAACGGCCGAACCGCTGGATGATGTCGCGGTGCTCCTCGGCGAATTTGAGGTTGTTGGCGATATCGTCCTTGAGCGCCGCCGGCACCCGTGCGTGCAGGTCCTGGTAGCAGGCCACCGCGCGGTCCTGCAGCTCGGCGTCCTCGGCGTGCATCAGCGGCATATAGAAAAACACCTGGCCGGCCCAGCCCAGGCGCCGGTCCATGCCGGTGGATAAACCTTCCAGGGTCAGCGTGGCGGCGTGGTGGTCGCCGGCGAAGGCGTCCGCCGTGCCGCGATAGATGTTGCGCGTGAACTGGTCCAGCAGCAGGATCAGCGCCAGCCTGGGACCCGGCTCCCGTTCCCAGTCCACCAGGTCGCGCCGCAGCGCCGCCGCCACCCGGTCACCGAAGCGTTCGGCGATTTCCGCGTCCTGGGCGTCACTGCTCTTGAACCAGCGCCGGCGCAAGGATTCCGGCGGCCAGCCCCGGGCATCGTCGGTCTCCCCTTCCAGGCCGCCGCTGTCGCCAAACCAGAAGTCGAGGATATCCCGGTACGGGATGGTGAATTCCATGGTGCTCTTCCTTTACAGGTCGCAGTGGTCCGGCAGCGCCGGTTTGATCGCCGGCCAGGCGTTTTTCAGCAGGCCCGGCTGGGCCTCGGCGGTGGGATGTATGCCGTCGCGCTGCATCTGCCCCGCTTCCACCACGCCATCCAGCAGGAAAGGCACGAACGGCACCCCGGTTTCCCCGGCCACCTTTTTGAAGGCCTGCTCGAACAGTCTCGTGTAGGCCTGGCCGTAGTTGGGCGGGATACGCATGCCCAGCAATACCGGCTCGGCGCCGGCCGCTTCGCTCAGTTCGATCATGCGGGTCAGGTTGTCGCCCAGCCGCTGCGGCGGCAGGCCGCGCAGCCCGTCGTTGCCGCCCAGCTCGATCACCACCGTGTCCGGCTGGTGGCGCTCGAGCAGATCCGGCAGCCGCACCAGACCGCCGTCACTGGTGTCGCCGCTCACCGACGCGTTGTTCACCGGCAGCCCGGAACATTGCGTTTCCAGCCGTTGTCGTAAAAGGTGCACCCATCCCTGCGTTTCCTCGATACCATAGGCCGCGCTGATGCTGTCACCCAGCACCAGCACGCCCTCGGCGCGGGCGCAAAACGGCGTTACCAGTAAAACCAAAACGATCAGGCGTTCCCACATATGGCCTCGACTCCCGTGCTTGTCGCGCGACAACTTAGCAAAACGGTCTCCGCCCCGGAAGGCGAGCTGACCCTCCTGGAGCATATCCACCTCACCGTCCAAGGGGGAGACACTTTGGCCATCACCGGGCCGTCCGGTTCCGGAAAATCCACCTTACTGGGTTTGCTGGCCGGCCTGGACGTGCCCAGCGGCGGCGACGTGCGCCTCGCCGGCGAGCCGTTCAGCGGCCTCGACGAAGACGCGCGCGCCGCGCTGCGCGGGCGTTACTGCAGCTTCGTGTTCCAGGCGTTTCATCTGGTCGCCGACCTCACCGCCCTGGAAAACGTCATGCTGCCGCTGGAAATCGCCGGCGCCGACCGGGCCCGGGACAAGGCCCGGCACTGGCTGGCCCGGGTCGGCCTGGGCAAACGCGAACGGCATTTCCCGTCGCAGCTCTCCGGCGGCGAGCAGCAGCGCGTGGCCCTGGCCCGCGCCTTCGCCATGGAGCCCGCCCTGCTGTTCGCCGATGAGCCCACCGGCAGCCTGGACCGGGCCAACGGCGATCAGGTGGCGGAGATGCTGTTCGATCTGAACCGCGACCACGGCACCGCCCTGGTGCTGGTGACCCACGACCCGGCCCTGGCCCGGCACTGCGGCACCCATCACGAACTGGTGGAGGGCCGCCTGAGTGCCTGATTTGTCCCCGCGACCGCTACTTCGTCCCTGGCGTTCGTCCGCGTTCCGCATTCAGGCCCTGGCGCTGCTGGTGTGCACCCTGGCGATCGCGGCCGTGGTGCTGATGCGCGGCGAACTGGACCACCGCTTCGCCAACCGCACCGCCGAGGCGATCGGCGGCGACCTGGTGCTGGAAGGCAGCGAGCCGGCCACCCGGGCCCAGCGCGAGCAGGTGGCCGCCCTGCCCCATTCCCGGATCAGCGCCTTCAGCACCGTGCTGGTGCACGGCGACACCTTCGTACTCACCAGCGTCAAAGCGGTGGACGACGCCTACCCGCTGTACGGCGAGCTCACCGTGGCGGACCAGCGCTTCGCCACGCCGGGCACCGTGGACCAGGGCCCGCCGCCCGGCGAGGTGTGGCTGGCCGGGCCGGCGCTGGATCGTCTGGAACAGAACGTGGGCGACACCGTCACCGTGGGCGAGCGCCAGTTGCGGATCGGCAAGGTGCTGGTCCGCGAGCCGGACCAGGGCGCCGGTTTCTACAGCATGAACCCCAGGGTGCTGATGAACCTGGAGGACGTGGACTCCACCGGCGTGCTGGCGCCGGGCACCCGGGTCGAATATGAACTGCGCATCGCCGCCCCCGGCGAGCAAATGGCCGGCGTCCTTGACCGGCTGGAACCCACCCTGGCGCCGCATCAGGAGATCGACACCCGCGAGGACGCCGCGATGCGCTCCATGGGGCCGATGCGGCAACTCAGCCTGTGGGGCCAGCTGTCGGTGATGATGGTGGTGCTGCTGTGCGGCGGCGCCGTCTACCTGGCCGCCGGCGTGCGCAGCGCCGAGCAGGCGCGCCGCTGCGCGGTGATGAAAACCTTCGGCGCCGGCCGCCGCCTTATCCTCGGCCAGATACTGGGCCGCGAACTGGCGGCGCTGTTGCCGTCCATCCTGGTGGGCCTGGCGCTGGCCGGCGGCGGCTTTCTGCTGCTGCAGCAATGGCTCGGCGACGCCCTCACCTGGCGGCCGTCCGTGCTCACCTGGCTGCTGCTGGCCCTGGCGCCGGTGGTGATCTGGGCCGGCTTCGCCCTGCCGCGGCTGTGGCGACTGGCGGATCTGCCGGCGCGGCTGATCCTCGCCGACCGCCTGGAGGCCCCGGCGGCGCGCACCGGCCGTAATCTGCTCGGCGCCCTGCTGGCACCGGTGCTGGTGGCGATGATGCTGTCCGGCTCGCTGGTGGCCCTGGGGCAGCTGTTGCTGCTGATGGTGGCCGTGGCGGTGGGCCTGCCGCTGCTGCTGTGGGGGCCGCTGCGCCTTGCCGACAAGGGCGGTGCCCGTCTGCCGCTGGCGCCGCGTCTGGCGCTGCGGCGCCTGGCCCGGCGCCCGATGACCACCCTGCCGATGCTGGCCGCCATGGTACTGGCCCTGGCGGTCATGTCCCTGGCCAGCCAGGTGGGCCAGCAGCTGCTGGGCCAGTGGCGCGCCAGCCTGCCGGAGAAGGCGCCCAACTATTTCGTGCTCAACCTGTTCGACCAGGATATGGACGCGTTCCGAAGCTGGCTGGACACCCACGACGCCGAGGTACCCGGCTTTTACCCGGTGGTCCGGGCCCGCCTCACCGAGGTGAACGGCCAGCCGGTGCGGGAAGCGGTCACCAAGGAAGACGAGGACGACCAGGGCCAGCGCGCCCTCAACCGCGACCTGTCGCTGACCCAGGCCGACACCCTGCCGGAGAGCAACCGGGTGACCGACGGGCGCTGGGTGGCCGGTGCCCCCGGCGAAGTGTCGGTGGAATCGGAACTGGCGGCATCCCTGGGCCTGAAGGTGGGCGACGAGCTCGGCTTCACCGCGCCCTCGGGCAGTGTGGCGGCCACCGTGGTCGGTTTGCGGGAGGTGGAATGGGAAAGCTTCGAGCCGAATTTCTACTTCATGTTCAGCCCCGGCACCCTGGAATCACTGAACCGGTACTGGCTGACCAGCTTCTACCTGCCCGAAGGTCAGGGCGCGGACCTGCCGGACCTGATCCGTCAGTTCCCGCAGATCACCCTGCTGGACGTCAACGCCCTGCTCGACCAGGCCCAGGACCTGATCGCCCGCGCCAGCCGCGCGGCCCTGGCCCTGGCGGTGCTGCTGCTGGCGTCCAGCGTGCTGGTGATGGCCGCCGCCTGGCTGGCGGGCAGCCAGCAGCGGCGCCGCGACGAGGCGCTGCTGCGGGTGCTGGGCGCGCGCTCCGCCCTGCTGCGCCGGGTGGCGGTGCTCGAACAGGCCCTGCTGCTCGGCGGCGCCGCCCTGTTCGCGCACCTGCTGCACCTGGTGGCGCTCTGGCCGCTGGGCACCAAGTTGTTCGACGGTGATATGCCGCTGTCCTGGTGGATTCTGCTGCCCTGGGTGCTGATCCTGCCGATGCTGGCGACCCAGTGGCTCAAGCCACGACGCCACAGCGCGCCGCTGGCGCGCCTGATGTCCTGACGGCTACTGCCTGAGGCCCGGCTTTTCCCGCGCCAGCAGGAAGAAGCAGAGCATCCCGCCCACCGCGCTGGCCGCCATCAGGGCGGTCATCGGCAGCGGCGTACCGTTGTGGATCAGGCCCAGCCCGGAACCGATCAGCCCCGCCATCAGAAACTGCAGGCAGCCGTTGAGGCCGGTGGCGGCGCCGCTGTCGCGCTCGAAGAAGGCCAGGAAGCTGGCCAGCGCGTTGGGGATCGCCAGCGCCGCCATGCCGGCCACCACCATGATCAGCGGCACCGTGCTCCAGAGCGTCAGGTAGCCGCTCAGGGTGAGCAGCAGCAGCGTCAGCGCGGCCAGGCTTTGCAGCACCACCGCCACGGCCATGATCGCGGCGCTGTCGAAGCGGCGCAGCAGCAACACGTTAAGGCGGTTGAGCCCCAGCATGGCGACCACGTTGGCGCCGAAATAGAGCGGGAAGCGGGCCTCGTCGATGCCGAAGTATTCGATATAGAGAAAGGCGGCGTCGGTGATGAAGGTGAACATGGCGGAAAAGATCAGGCCGTTGGCGAGGATGAAGCCCATCGCCCGGCGCTGGCGCAGCACCCGGCCGTAGGCCGCGAACATGCGGTGGCGCAGCGGCTCCTCCGCCACCTGCGGGGCCACGGAAGGCATCGCGAAGCGCAGCATCAGCGCCACCAGTACGGCGTAGCCGGCCAACATCACGAAGATGCTCTGCCAGCCGGCCAGGTGCAGCAGGAAGGCCCCCACCGCGGGCGCCACCAGCGGCGCCAACAGAAGCACCAGGCCCACACTGGTGAGCACCCGGGCCGCTTCGCGACCGTTGAAATGGTCGCGCACCGAGGCGGCGGCGATCACCACGGTGGCGCCGCCGCCCAGGGCCTGAAGCACGCGCAGACCGTACAGCCAGCCCACCTGCGAGCACACCGTGATCGCCAGGCTGGCGACGATAAAAACGGACAGGCCCACATAGGCCACCGGTTTGCGGCCGAAATGATCCGACAGCGGGCCGCCCAGCCACTGGCCCAGCGCCACGCCCAGCACATAGACGCTCACCGACAGTTCAATGCGGTGCACCGCCACGCCGAAGTCGTCGGCCATGGTCGGCAGCGCCGGCAGGTAGGTGTCGATGGCGAGCGGCCCGAGGGCCACCAGAGTGCCGAGCATGATCGCCAGGCGTACGGGGGAAACGGTAGGCATCGGGAATCCCTGGGCGGTACAACGGAGGTCGGCAAGCCTATCATTATCACCGTCGTTTTTGCCGTTAGCGGGATGAAAAAAATCGGGCTTGCGACGCTCCGGGTTCGCTGGGACTATAGCCGCACTCTCAGACAAGGAAGCCCATGGAACTCTCCGTACCTTTGCAGTTGGCCCTGATCACCGTGGTGGCGTTTGTCTGCCAGTGGGCCTCCTGGCGCATCAAGCTGCCCGCCATTTTACCGTTGCTGCTGTCCGGCCTGTTGTTGGGCTCGGTGGCCGGTCTGATCCAACCCAAGCAGTTATTCGGAGATCTGCTGCTGCCCGGGGTGTCCCTGGCGGTGTCGATCATTCTGTTCGAGGGCGCCCTCACCCTTCGCTTCAGCGAGATCCGCGGCCTGGAAAAAACCGTGCGCCGGCTGGTCACCTGGGGGGCGCTGATCACCTGGGGCGTGGTGACGCTGTCCGCCTGGGGCCTGCTGAATCTGCCCTTGGAGCTGGCGCTGCTGTTCGGCGCCCTGGTGGTGGTCACCGGCCCCACGGTGATCGTGCCGTTGCTGCGCAGCGTGCGCCCCAAGGCGAGCGTGGCGCGGCTGCTGCGCTGGGAAGGCATCGTGATTGACCCGCTGGGCGCGATCCTGGCGGTACTGGCCTACGAGCTGGTGGTGGCCACCGGCCAGCAGGGTGCCCTGCTGCACGGGCTGTGGCTGTTCTTCCAGGCGATCGCCGTGGGCGCCGCCATGGGCGGCGCCGTGGCGCTGGCGCTGAGCGCCCTGCTGAGCCGCCACCTGGTGCCGGAGTATCTGCGCAGTTTCCTGGTGCTGTCCTCGGTTGATCACCCCCGCCCCGTTTGACGCATGGCTGAACGGCGACGATGCCGCCCTCACCGCCGATCAACGCTCGGGTCTGGAACAAT
>NZ_CAXPXK010000003.1:0-17075 GCF_964221125.1 Alloalcanivorax sp. | reverse complement strand
CGTTGGCCTCGCTGAGCCCCCGGAACAGGTTGTCCTCCAGCGGCTCCAGGCGGAACCGCTGCATCAATTCACTGACTGATTCCCTCATGCTCTTCTTCCCCAGCGCATAAATAAAAACGGCAACAATGTTACCACAGCCACCGAGGGAGCGAGCCCCCGCTCCCACAGCGGCGGGCCGGTGGGGTACAATGCGCGCCCTCTGCTGGAGACGAAATGACGCTGTTACCCGATACCCCTCTGTTCCCGACCGGTCAGGACCACTACAAAGACTGGCAAGGCCTGTCCGACGGCAGCCTGGCCGCCGTGCTCGCCGAGGTGGCGCGCGCCGCCGACGGCCCCTTGCTGGTGGCCGCGCCGGACAGCAGCCGCGCCCAGCAGCTCGCGGATGCCCTGGGGTTCTACCTGGCAGGCATGCCTGTGGCGGGCAACCCGGGCGCCGCCGGCGAGGTGCCGGTAATGCTGTTCCCGGACTGGGAGACCCTGCCCTACGACCTGTTCAGCCCGCACCAGGACATCGTCAGCGACCGCATCCGGGTGCTGAACTGGCTGCACGGCGCCGGCACCGGCGTGCTGGTGGTGCCGGTGAACACCCTGATGCAGCGCATCGCGCCGCCGCTGCACATCAGCGGCAACAGTTTCATGTTGCGGGTGGGCGAAACCTTCGATATGGAGACCACCCGCGCGCGGCTGGTGGACTGCGGCTACCGGCAGCGCGACAACGTCTACGAGCACGGCGAATTCGCGGTGCGCGGCGCCATCATGGACGTCTTCCCGATGGGTTCGGAGCAGCCGTTCCGTGTCGAGCTGTTCGACGAGGACATCGAGTCGCTGCGCCTGTTCGACCCGGAGTCCCAGCGCTCCACCGGCCAGGTCAGCGAGATCAATCTGCTGCCCGCCGCCGAGTACCCGCTCAGCGCCGAGGGCATCCGCCGGTTCCGCACCGCCTTCCGCGACACCTTCGACGTGGACCCGCGCAAGGTGCCGCTCTATCAGGACGTGTCCGAGGGCATCGCCACCCCGGGCCTGGAATACTATCTGCCGCTGTTTTTCGACGGTCTGGCCACCTTGTTCGACTACCTGCCCGGCAAGGCGCGGGCGGTGGAGATGGCCGGCTGTGAAGAGGCCGCCCGGCACTTCTGGGACGAGGTCAGCGCCCGTTACGAGCAACGCCGCCACGACATCCGCCGGCCGGTGCTGCCGCCGACGGACCTGTTCCTGCGCCCGGATCAGCTCAACAGCGCCTGGCAGACCCTGCCCCGGGCCCGGCAGAAGGATTCGGAGCAGGCGGTGCGCTTCGACGTGGAGGTGCCGCCCACGGTGTCCGCCGACGCCAAGGCGCGCAACCCGCTGGCGCCGCTGCATACCTTCGCCGACGCCCACCCGGACACCCGCATTCTGGTGGTGGCGGAAACCGCCGGCCGCCGCGAGGCGCTGCTGGAGATGATGCAGAAGATCGGCATCCAGCCGGTGATGAAGGAGGGCTGGGCGCATTTCATCAACGAACCGGACCGCTGGGCGCTCACCCGCGGCGAGCTGGACGCCGGCTTCTACGCCCCCGACCACGACCTGCTGGTGGTCACCGAAAACGAGCTCTACGGCGAGCGGGTGATGCAGCGCCGCCGCCGGCGCACCAGCGAGGAGAGCGGCAACGAGCTGGGCATCCGCACCCTGGGCGAGATCAGCCCCGGCGCGGCGGTGGTGCACCTGGACCACGGCGTCGGCCGCTACCAGGGCCTGGTGCACATGGAGGTGGACCGCCAGCAACACGAATTCCTGCTGCTGGAGTACGCCGGCGGCGACAAGCTCTATGTGCCGGTGTCCTCGCTGCACCTGATCAGCCGGTACGGCGGCGCGGACAACCCGCCGCTCAACCGGCTGGGCACCGAGCAGTGGACCAAGGCGCGCCAGAAGGCGGCGGAAAAAATCCACGACGTGGCCGCCGAGCTGCTCAACACCTACGCCCGCCGGGAAGCCCGCCAGGGGCGCGCCTTCGCGGTGGAAGCGGAAGACTACGAGCGCTTCGCCGCCGGCTTCCCGTTCGAGGAGACCCCGGACCAGGAGAGCGCCATCCGCGCGGTGCTCAGCGACATGCAGCTGGCCAAGCCCATGGACCGGCTGGTGTGCGGCGACGTCGGCTTCGGCAAGACAGAGGTGGCCATGCGCGCCGCCTTCGTGGCGGTGCAAAAAGGCGCCCAGGTGGCGGTGCTGGTGCCCACCACCCTGCTCGCCCAGCAACACTACGAATCCTTTATCGACCGCTTCGCCGACTGGGCCGTGAACGTGGAAGTGCTGTCCCGGTTCCGCAACGCCAAGGACCGCGCCGACGTGCTCAAGCGGCTGGAAAGCGGCAAGGTGGACATCATCGTCGGCACCCACCAGCTGTTGCAGGAATCGGTTTCCTTCCACGACCTGGGGCTGATCATCGTCGACGAGGAGCACCGCTTCGGCGTGCGCCACAAGGAGCGCCTGAAGGAAATGCGCGCCGAGTGCGACATCCTCACCCTCACCGCCACGCCGATCCCGCGTACTCTGAACATGGCGATGAGCGGCATGCGCGATATTTCCATTATCGCCACGCCGCCGCAGAAGCGGCTGTCGGTGAAAACCTTCGTGCAGCAAAAAGACGACACCGCCATCAAGGAAGCGATCCTGCGCGAGCTGCTGCGCGGCGGTCAGGTTTACTACCTGCACAACGACATCGACACCATGGCGCGCACCGCCGAGGACATCCGCAAGCTGGTGCCCGACGCCCGGGTGGGCATCGCCCACGGGCAGATGCGCGAGCGCGAGCTGGAAGCGGTGATGAGCGACTTCTACCACCGCCGCTTCAACGTGCTGGTGTGTTCCACCATTATTGAAACCGGCATCGACGTGCCCAGCGCCAACACCATCATCATCGAGCGCGCCGACAAGCTCGGCCTGGCGCAGCTGCACCAGCTGCGCGGGCGCGTGGGCCGCAGCCACCACCAGGCCTACGCCTACCTCACCACCCCCGGGCCGCGCGCCATGACCAAGGACGCGCTAAAGCGTCTGGAAGCCATCGAACAGGCCACCGACCTGGGCGCCGGCTTCGTGCTCGCCAGCCAGGATCTGGAAATTCGCGGCGCCGGCGAACTGCTCGGCGAAGAACAGCACGGCAATATGGAGAGCATCGGCTTCTCGCTCTACATGGAGATGCTGGAGCAGGCGGTGGAAGCGCTCAAACGCGGCGAGCAACCGGACACCGCCAAACCGCTGTCCGGCGGCCCGGAAGTGAACCTGCGCATTCCGGCGCTGATTCCCGAGGATTATCTGCCCGACGTATTCACCCGCCTGACACTGTACAAGCGCATTGCAGGCAGCAAGAACAAGGATCAGCTCAAGGAGCTGCAGGTGGAAATGATCGACCGCTTCGGGCTGCTGCCGGAGCCGGTGAAGAACCTGTTCCAGGTCACCGAACTGCGGCAAAGGGCGGAAAAACTGGGCATCACCCGGCTCGACGCCCACGGCCGCGGCGGCAAGCTGGAATTCGCCGAGCGCACCCCGGTGGACCCGCTCACCATCGTCAAACTGGTGCAGTCCGGACCCAACGTCTACAAGCTGGAAGGCGCCAGCACCCTCCGTTTCGAACTGGAATCCGAAACCGCGCAGGAGCGCATTGAGGTGGTAGGGGAAGTCCTGAACCGCCTGAGCGGCTCAAACGCTTAAAACAACGGGTGGGAGCGACCTGGTGGGAGCGGGCCCTGCCCGCGAAAGGCCGGCAAAGCCGGCCGGCGGGATCCCAGAGAGCTTTCTAAAGGCGCGCAAACAATGTCTCTGGAATCCTGCCGGAAGCTTCGCTCCCTTTCGCGGGCGGGGCCCGCTCCCACAAGGCCCGCTCCTACAAGTCCTCCGCTTTAGTGGTGCCCGCCACCGGCGGCGACTTGCTCGCCGGGCAGCCAGTCCACCACGCCTTTCACCGCCACCGGCTCACCGTCCACGGTGACCGGCAGCGACCAGGTCGCCACCTGCGCGCGGCGGCCGGCCTGGGACACCTTTTCCGGCGGCCGCAGGTCGCCGTAGGTGGCGCGCGGCTCGGTCCAGGTGTAGCGGGAACCGCCGGCCACTTTCACCCACCGCGGTTCGCCCTGCTCCTGGTTGGCGTTCATAAAGCTGCCGCCCGGGCCGATGCGCAGATGCGCGCGGCCGTCAGCGTCCGCCACCACCACCGGCTTGCCGCTCTGGTTATGAATGTGCACCGCCGGCACGGTGCCCGGCGCCAGGCTCACGCTAACGCCCTTGGCCGGTTCCCGATCCGAGGTCAGCCGCGACTGGAAGGATCCGGGCGGCAGCGGCTCATAGCGGAATTCACCGGCCAGGGTGCTTTCCTCGCCGTCGAACCGCACCGGCACCGACCACTGGCTGATCGCCCCCGGTTTGCCGGCGTGCTCCATGTCGTGGGGCACTTCAATCTCATCGGTGCGCAGGCGGGGATCAAACCAGCCCCAGTTGGGCTCCTTGTGCACCAGCGCCCAGCGCGGCTCCGCGTCCTGGCTGGCGCCTTCCGGGATCGGCACGCCGCGTGCGGCGGTCTGGCTGCGGTACCAAGCCGGGCTGGCCAGGTCCGCCAGCACGCCCTGCTCGTTGATTCGTAGGAAGACCCGCCCTTCCTGGTCGAAAATCTCCAGGGTGCGCGGGCTGTCGTTGGCGACCACCAATTGCGGCGCCACTGTCGTCTGCACCTGGGCGTTGATACCGTCCAGGGTGGTCGACAACGGCGCCAGCCGCGCCTTCACCGCCTTGGCCTCCGGCCCGTGGGCCAGGGCCAGAGTGGGTGCCGTGGCAAGCACGGCACCCAGCAAACAGGCGGCAAGACGAGCGTGGGTGTTGCGGTTACGTCTCGTCATGTCGACTCCTTAGCGTTGAACCACCAGGCCCGGCGTGCTGGAAGGCAGCATCACCTGCACCGGTGCGGATACGGACGGCACCACCATGCCGGAACCGTCACTGGCGACGCGGTTCACGAACAGCATGTAGTGACCGGCCGGCATCACCGCCGCGTTCTC
The DNA here is from genome assembly GCF_964221125.1 of Alloalcanivorax sp. Classification (NCBI taxonomy): domain Bacteria; kingdom Pseudomonadati; phylum Pseudomonadota; class Gammaproteobacteria; order Oceanospirillales; family Alcanivoracaceae; genus Alloalcanivorax; species Alloalcanivorax sp. The sequence goes on along the minus strand of NZ_CAXPXK010000003.1, from coordinate 12,051 downwards.
GGGAATCTGCACGCGCACGCTGTTGCCGTTGGCCGTATGCGGCAGCACCACGTTGCGCTGATCGCCATCCACCAGGTGGGTAAGGCTGGTGCGGCGCACCATCATTACTTCGTTGATGGCGGAGGCGTCGTCCACCGCGATCTGGATGGTGTCGCCGTGATCCACTTCACTCGGCGCCTGGATGATTTCCGGACGGTCCTTGAACACGTACGGCGGGCTGTAGATCTCGAAGGACGGGTCACGACCGTCGTTCGGGGACAGGCCCAGCTCTTCCAGGTTGAGGCTGAACAGGTAGGCGGTGTTGATCGGCGCGTGGCCGCCCACCAGCACCCGGCCGTCGGGGAGCAACAGCGCGGTGTTGTGGTAGGTACGGGCCTTGATCGATGTAGCCATCTCCGTCCATTCTTGAGTTTTAGGATCAAAGCGCTCCACGGTCTGGACCGGCACGGCGGAGCCAGGCAGGACGACCTCGTCGCGATTAGCCCCGTTAAACGCCATGACAGAGCCGTCGGGCAATAATACGCCGGACGGATACCAGCGCGGACCATTCAAGTTGCCGACGATCTCAGACGAATAACGCATGCCGGACTCCGTGTCTGCGTTGACTTCCACGGTATCCAGACGGCTGTTGGGTACCGCCAGGTAGCTGCCAGGACTATTAGCCGCCACCAGACCTAGCACGCCGCCAGCTGTAAGGAAGCTTGCTTTATTGTAAGCCCCGTTTTCATCGGGGCGTAAAGGCATCATGATGGAAAATGTGGACCCCCTGAACCCTGCTCCAAGGACTCGGTTCACCACCTTAGGGTCAACCACGTCGCCAAGCAGATTCCCTACTTGTTCCAAGCTTCCAAGGGTATCGCCCAACAAACTGGAGAGCAGCCCGGAACCGGTACCAATCAAATCTTCCAGCAAGTTGGGGCTGGTAAGCGTAAGTGCGGAAGTGACGCGGTCCAAACCGAGCTCGTCGAGTTGGAGGTTCAAGCCGGCGTAGCCCAGATCCGTCCAAAGCTCTTCTTCTGGATCATAAGCGGACACGAAATTCCACTGCGCCTGGTTGTAGGACTGGCCGAACGGGTTGAACGCCTGTCCGGCGGCATTATAAAAAACGTGCCCGTTGGGCAAAAGATGTAACCTGGGAAAAAGCGGCAATGGCTTGCCGGCCGTGGTGTCAAGTGCCGAGAAAGGCCGGTCCCCGTTCTCAGACCAAGTGCCATTCTCCAGGTCGTAGGTTTCGCTGGTGCGTACGTTATCCGCGGATTGCAACAATTCACGCAGGCCGGTACTCTCACCGCCCAACAGAGCGCCGGTGTACACTGGCTTAAGCAGCTTGGTCACACCACTGGCAACGAAGACATCACCATCCTGCAGAGTGACCAGCGTCGGATACCAGCGTCCGTGGGTCATATGTCCGGTCTGGCTCCAACTATTATCCTCCGGATTAAAAATGCGGGCATCCTTAAGTCCTTCCAATTCCACCACACCAATATCATCGGGAATACTAACTTCTCCCAAATTACCCGGCAGAGGAATTTCCAAGTCAATGGAACCAAGCAAATCGCGCGCCGGAGGGAATACAGCACCAAGAGAGGGCTCGTTATAATAATCAGTACCACCAACCGCCATGATTCGGCCGTCGGCGAGTTGAATCAAATCTGAGCAGAAAAGCGCGCCGTCGTTGCCGTCGGTACTTTCAGCGTCGGACAGAAAACCTCCAGGTAGCAGCGTGTCGCTGTCATTGCCGTCCACGTTAGCACCGCCATCCACGGGCGAGGGCCGTTGCCAGGACAGGTCATCCTCGGCGCCGGCAGGGCCCAGATTCAGTACCCGGGTCTGATCATTCACGGACACGAAGCCAAACTCAGCAATAATGGACAGTTCCACGTTCTCGGTGCCTTCAAGAGCATTGAAGTACAGCAGCCGGTTATCCGGCAGCAGCGCGATGGAACCAGCGGCGGGCTTGCAGCGCAGGTCACCGTCGGCGTCCTCCAGGCATTTATCGTCGGTGGTCACCACGCGCATCATGTCGCCGGTGGTGGAATCGCTGTAGCGGATGGTGGGCTCGGCAAACGGGCCTTCGAATTTACCCACCAGACACTCATCGCCTTCGCAGCTGTACTGGCGGCCGCTGAATGAGGAGCCCTGCGGCGCCGGGGCCGGCGCCATCGGATCGTCAGCGCGGGGCGTACCGTCGTCCGTCGATGGGGTGCCACCACCACCGCCACCGGTGCTGGCCGTGGTGCCCGCACCGCTGGAACCGCCACCGCCGCCACAGGCGACCAGCGCCGTGGTCAGCAGACCCAGTCCGATAAGCCGTTCAAGGTTTTTCATTTGTCTCTCTCCCGAGGGCGTTGTTATTCAAACCTGAGTTGTTCAAAACCAATCAGTGAGACGCAATGTATACGTCTGCTCAGGCGGAATTGTGCGCCGCAGGGAAGAGGGACGTCATGAAGCTAGTGCCGGGTCTTACCACATCACGACAATTATTCACCGCGCGAACATGCCGTTTAACAAAGAGGTCTAAAAAGTTTCACGCGTTAATGACGACGGCAGAAAAAACACACCGAAAGGCGTAATACTTTGGGAGGATAAATTAGGGCAAGCGCCTTGTGAGAACCGGTTTGCGGTAGCGGGCATGTGGGGGCGGACTGTGGGAGCGGGCCCCGCCCGCGAAAGGCAAGCAAAGCTTGCCGGCAGGATCCCAGCGCCCTTACACCGCTTGCCCGGCGCACCAGCCGCTGGCCCAGGCCCACTGGAAATTAAAGCCGCCCAGTTCACCGGTGACGTCCAGGGCCTCGCCGATAAAGTACAGGCCGGGCACGTTCGTCACTTCGAAGGTTTTGGAAGAAACGCTGTCCGTGTCCACGCCGCCCAGGGTGACCTCGGCGGTGCGGTAGCCTTCCGTGCCGGAGGGTTTGAAACGCCAGCCTTTCAATATTGAGGCGATCTCCGCCAGCGCTTCGTTGCTGTAATGCTGCAACGGCCCGGACCAGCCGAAGTGCGCCGCCAGGGCGCCGGCCAGCCGCTGCGAGAAGAAGCCGCGCAGCCATTTCTCCACGCCGGTCCCGGGCTGTTCCTGCCGGGCCTGACGCAGCGCCGCCAGCGGGTCCGCCAGCGCCGGCAACCAGTCCACCGTCACTGCGTCCCCCGGCGTCCAGAAACTGGACACCTGCAACATGGCCGGGCCGGACAGACCCCGATGGGTTATCAACATGGGTTCGGCGAAGGCGCGGCCGCCGGCTTCCGCGCGCACCTCCGCGCTGACGCCGCTGAGCGCCGCCAGCCAGGCTTTGTCCGAAGGCTGCAGGGTGAACGGCACCAGCCCGGCTCGGGTGGGCAGCACCTTCAGGCCGAACTGCTCCGCCACCCGGTAGGCGAAAGCACTGGCGCCCAGGGTGGGAATGGACAGACCGCCGGCGGCGATCACCAGGCGCTCGCAGCGAATTTCACCGCTACCGGTACGCAGGCGAAAGCCGCGCTCGTCCGTGTCCGGCGGGCCGCCGGCGGCGCCCTCCCCCACGGGCCGGTCGTTGATGTGGGTCACCGCGGTGTTCAAACGCACTTCAGCGCCGGCCCACTCGCACTCGGTGAGCAGCACCTGAAGAATCGCCTTGCTCGAGGTGTCGCAGAACAACTGGCCCGGCGCCTTCTCCACATGGCCGACGCCGTGGCGCTCCACCAGCTCCACGAAGTGCCAGGGGCTGTAGCGATGCAGCGCGGACTTGCAGAAATGCGGGTTGGCGGACACGAAATGGTCCGGGGTGGTGTTCAGGTTGGTGAAATTACAGCGCCCGCCGCCGGACATCAGGATCTTCTTGCCGGCCTTGTTGGCGTGGTCCAGCACCAGCACCGAGCGGCCGCGGTAACCGGCGCTGGCGGCGCACATCAAACCCGCCGCGCCCGCGCCGATAATTACGACATCATAGTGCTGCATGCTTTCTCCCTGCTGCTGCGGTTAGACAGGTCTCTGGAATCCTGCCGGGGCTTCGCCCCTTTCGCGGGCAGGGCCCGCTCCCACAAACAATGGCGATTAGCCGGCTTTGGCGAGGGTGGCGAGGGCAGTGCGGACGTCGGCCATGCCGGTGTGCAGCACCGCTTCGATTTCCGCCATGGTGATTTCCCGGTTGGCTTTGCCGGCGGCCGGGTTCACCACCAGTGACAGCATGGCGTAGGGGATGTCCAGCTCGCGGGCGAGCACCGCTTCCGGCATGCCGGTCATGCCGACGATGTCGCAGCCGTCGCGCTCCAGGCGCAGGATCTCGGCGGCGGTTTCCAGGCGCGGCCCCTGGGTGGCGGCGTAGCAGCCGCCGTCCACCCATTGCAGGCCGGCGCGCTCCAACGCACCGCGCAGCCGGCGGCGCAGCACCGGGTCGAACGGCCAGCTGAAGTCCACGTGCACCAGCGGGTCGTTCGGGTCGTCGAACAGGGTGCTGTCGCGGCCCCAGGTGTAGTCGATGATCTGCTCGGGCAACACCAGGGCGCCGGCCGGGGCGGTGATGCCGCCCACCGCGTTGACCGCCACGATGGCGGTGGCGCCGGCGTCCTTTAGGGCCTGCAGGTTGGCCCGGTAGTTCACCTGGTGCGGCAGCCACACATGGGGGTCGCCGTGGCGGGCCAGGAACAGCACCGGCACACCGTTGAGCTCGCCTTCCGCCACCGGCGCCGAGGGCTTGCCGTAGCGGGTCTCGATATCGTGCCGGTGACGAATCTCGAGGTCGTCCATGCGGGTGAGACCGGTTCCGCCGATAAATGCCAGCACCTCAGGCCTCCTCCACCGCGAAGATACCCGGCGCGTTACGCCAGTAACCTTTGTAGTCCATGCCCATGCCGAACAGGTAAAGGTCTTCCGCTTCCAGGGCGGTGTAGTCGGCTTTCAGGCCGGGTTGCGCCTTGCGGTCGTGGACCTTGTCCACCAGCACGCAGGTTTTGACGCTGGCGGCGCCCTGGGCCTTGCAGGCGTCGATGATCGACAGCAGCGTGGAGCCCACGTCCAGAATGTCGTCCAGAATCACCACGTCGCGGCCTTCCAGATTGGCGGTGGGGGTAACGATCCACTGCACGTCGCCGCCGCTGGTCTCGCCCAGGTAGCGGCTGGCGTGCAGGTAATCCACCTCCAGCGGAATGTCCAGACGGGTGAGCAACTGGCCGGCGAACACCAGGCCGCCGTTCATGATGGTGACGAACACCGGGAAGCGCTCGGAATAGTCCTCGGCCAGCTTGATCGCCACCTTGGCCACCGCCTCTTCCACCTGGTCGCGGGAATACAGCTCGCGGGCTTCGCGGCGCACGCGCATCAGTTCTTGCTTCAGTTCAGTGGCCATTTCAGTCGCCATCGGCGTCCTCCTCGGATTGGTCCTGGTCGCCTTTCCAGGTCTGGTTACGGTCGCGACGGTTGCGGCTGCGGCGGCGCGAACGGCGTTGCGCGGCGCGCCCTTCGGCGACCTCGTCCTCGTCGTCCTCGAATTCCTCGTCCCCTTCATCGTTGGCCGCCATGTACAGCGTGCGGCTGGGGAAGGCGAACTCGGCGCCGTGCTCATGGACAATGGCCATGATGCGCATCAGCACGTCCTGTTTGATTTCATGGTAGGTGACCCAGTCCGTGGTCTTGGTGAAGGTGTAGATAAAGAATTCAATGTGCGACGCGCCGTAGCTGTCGAAGTTGACGATCAGGGTGCGGTGTTCGGTTTCCAGATCCTTGTGCTTCTTGGCCATCTCGCGCACCGCGTCGACGATGGCGGGCATCTTCTCCCAGTCGTCGAAGCGGATGCCCACCTTCTCGTTGATGCGGCGGTTAAGCATGCGCGACGGGTTTTCCAGGATCACCGTGGTGAACATGGCGTTGGGCACGTACAGCGGCCGCTGGTCGAAGGTGCGGATGCGCGTCAGGCGCCAGCCGATGTGCTCCACCGTGCCTTCGATGCTGCGGTCCGGCGAACGCACCCACTCGCCCACTTTGAACGGCTTGTCCATGTACACCATGGCACCGCCGAAAAAGTTGGCGAGCAGATCCTTGGCGGCGAACGCCACCGCCATGCCGCCCAGGCCGCCGAACGCCAGCACCCCGGAGATGCTGTAACCCAGCGTTTGCAGAATGATCAGAAAGGCGGTGATCAACACCGAAATGCGCAGCAGCTTGCCCACCGCCGAGGCGGTGGTCTGATCCATCGGGTTGCGCATGCGATCGGGGTCGATCAGGTTTTTTTCCACGTTGCCGACCAGCTTGGTCAGGAACAGCGCGACGATAAGGATGAACGCCACGCGGCGGGCGTCGCCGACGTAATCGAACACCGCCGCCTCGGACACCGCCTGCATCATTTCCGCGGCCACCGACAGACCCACCACCCAGATCAGCAGGCGGATCGGAATGCGCAGGGAATCCAGCAGGGCGTCGTCCCACAGGTTGTGGGTTTCGCGGCTGAAATGATCAATGATGTCGATCACCCGCATCAGGATGAAGTTGACGGTGACGGTGCACAGCACCACGGCGAAAACCTGAGTCACCCACAACGCGGTTTCGGTGTCCGGCCCGGGCCACACCAGAAGTTGTCGCCAGTCGGTCAGCGCTTCCCAGTTCATTACAGGTCCTTATTAAGCAGGTCGGCCACGTCGCCGGCCTGCCGGCGGCGGCTCAGATGCATGGGGGCGCGGGGCTTGCCGCGCAGGGCGGCGGCGCCGACCCGGTGCTCGAAGCGGCGGCCTTCCAGCCATTGCGCCACGGCCACGGCGCCGGGGCGGTCGTTGCACACCAGCACCATGTCGCAACCCGCCCCCAGGGCGGCCTGGGCGCGCTGGGAAAAGTCACCGGCACCGGCGGCGCCGGCCATGCCCAGATCGTCGGAGAAGATCACACCGCGGTAGCCGCAGTCACCGCGCAGCACCTTGCCCAGCCAGTGGCGGGAAAAGCCCGCCGGCTCGGCGTCCACCGCCTGATAACGGACATGGGCGGGCATGATGCCGTCCAGACGCGGCGCCAGCGCCTTGAACGGCACCAGGTCGTCCTGCAGCTGTTCCCAGGTACGCGGGTCTTCCGGCAGCTCCAGATGGGAGTCCGCCGCCACGTGGCCGTGGCCAGGAAAGTGCTTGCCGGTGGCGGCCATGCCGGCGCGGGCCATGCCGTCGATAAAGGCGCCGGCCAGTTCGGTGACCGCGTGCGGATCGGCGTTGAAGCTGCGGTCGCCGATCACGCTGCTGGTGCCGAAATCCAGATCCAGCACCGGCGCGAAACTGATGTCGATGTCGTAGGCGCGCAGCTCGTCCGCCATCAGTTCGCCGAGCAGGTCGGCGGCGTGGCAAGCGGCTTCGGGATCGCGCCCGTGGTAACGGCCCAGCGCCGCCATCGGCGGCAGGCGGGTGAACTCGGTGCGGAAACGCTGCACCCGGCCGCCCTCCTGGTCCACGGCGATCAGCAGGTCCGGGCGCGCCGCCCGCACTTGGTGAATCAGCTCGTAAAGCTGGTCCGGTTCCTGGTAGTTGCGGCTGAACAGAATCAGACCGCCCACCGCCGGGTGACGCAGCAACTCCTGCTCTTCCGCCGTTACGGTAAGGCCTTCCAGGTCCAGCATCAGCAGCGGCTGGGTATCGGTTTGGTTCGACATAAGCGGGGTGTCTTACTCGACGATGGTCACCGGCGTGGCCACCGGTACCCGTTCAAAAAGAGTGATCACATCCGTGTTGCGCATGCGGATGCAGCCATGCGAAGCCGGCTCGCCCATGGGCTGGTCGTCCGGCGTGCCGTGAATATAAATAAAGCGGCGGAAACTATCCACGTCGCCGCCCTGATTGACGCCCGGCTGCAGACCGCCGAGCCACAGAATGCGGCTGAGAATCCAGTCCCGTTCCGGGGCTTCCCGTGCCCGCTCCGGGTCGTAAAACTCACCGTGAAAGCGACGGCCCGCGAACACCGCGCCCGCCGGCAAACCGGCGCCGAAGCGGGCCCGCACCAGATGCCGGCCGCGCGGCGTGGCGCCGCTGCCGTGGCGCTCACCGGCGCCCACGGCGGCGGTGGACACCGGAAACCGGAGCGTGTCTTCAGGGCTTTCCAGGGTCAGGGTTTGATCGCTGAGCGACACGAAAATAGGCATAGCGAGAAGATACAGGATGGGCGGCGGGTTGTAAGCACTGTGGCGGCGGAACCTTGTGGGAGCGGGCCTTGTGGGAGCGGGCCCTGCCCGCGAAAGGGGCGAAGCCCCGGCAGGATTCCAGAGGCGTATCTAAGGGCGGCAGCAACACCCTCTCTGGGATCCTGCCGGCAAGCTACGCTTGCCTTTCGCGGGCTGGGCCCGCTCCTACAATGCCGCCGACCACGAAGGGTAGGAGCTGCTGGGTGATGTGGGCGGCGGTGACGCTCTGGTTGAAGTCTTTCTTGCTGATCGCCTGCAGCGATTCCATGCCGGACAGGGTGAAGATCACCGCGCCCAGGCTGAAGTGCACCCGCCAGAACAGCTCCATCGGCGGCACGTCGGGCACCGCCCGGCGCAGCAGGGCCAGGAAGCGGCGGAACACCGGGCCGTAATGTTCGCGCAGCCAGGCACGCAGGTGGTCCTGCGGCTGGCTGTAGGCCTGCCCAGAGAGGCGGAAGAAGATCATCGCCCGGCGCGGTTCGTCGCCGTGGGAGCCCAGCGCCAGCCGGGAGGCCACGGTGAACAGCTTCTCCAGGGGCACGTCGCCACCGCTGCGGGTTTCGCCTTCCAGTTCCTCGAGCTTGGCGTCCAGGGCCTGGCAGAACGGCGTCAAATAGCGCTCGAACACCGCCTGGATCAGCGCTTCCTTGGAACCGAAGTGGTAATTGACCGCCGCCAGATTAACGCCGGCCCGGCTGGTGATGGCGCGCAGGCTGGTCTCGGCGAACCCCTTCTGGGCGAACAGAACTTCCGCCGCATCAAGAATGCGCTGCACGGTATCGGATTGGGACATGCCGGCCTCACGCCTGGAAACAGACGTTTTAAACTAGCGTTTGAGGCCCCACAGGTCAATTGTAGGAGCGGGCTCTACTGGCCCGAGTCAGCACGCTTCTTCAACCGCCGGCTCCAGCGCTGCTTCGCATACCGCCGCAGATTGGACACGTTATCGGTCTCATCCATGATCTCGTGCCCCAACAGGGTCTCGATAATGTCTTCCATGGTGATCAACCCCACCCAGGTGCCCAGGTCGTCATAGACCATGCCCAGGTGCTGGCGCTCGCGCAGCATTTCGCCGAACACGTATTCAATATTCATGGTGGCGCGGAACGGCGCCATGCCACGGGCCAGCTCACTGACCTTGCGGTCGCCCTCCACTTCCAGCAGGTCGCTCTTGTGCACGTAGCCGACCGCTTCGTCGTGTTCGTTGATCACCGGGAAGCGGGAAAACGGCGAGCCGGCCAGGCGCTGGCGCACGTCGGCCACGCTCTCGTCCGGGCCCAGCGAGCGCACCACGGTGCGCGGGGTCATCACCTTCTCCACCTTGATCTCGTGGAGGTTGAGCACATTGGTGATCACCCGCTGCTCGTCCTCGTCCAGGGCCTGCTGATCGCGGCCGATGGCCGCCATCGCCTTGAGCTCGGCGCGGATATCGGTGTCCGGCTCGCCGGCGCCGATCTGCCGGGTGACGATCTTGGACAGCCACACGAACGGCTTGAGCACCAGAATCATCAGGTTCAGCACCGGCGGCAGCATGGGCGCCAGGGTGCGCCAGAACTTGGCGCCGATGGTCTTGGGAATGATCTCGGAGAGAATCAGGATGGCCAGCGTCATCACCGCCGACGCCGCGCCCAGATAGGCCTCGCCGAAGATCACCGCCACCTGGGCACCGACCCCGGTGGCGCCGGCGGTGTGGGCGATGGTGTTGAGGGTGAGGATCGCCGCCAGCGGGTCGTCGATGTCGTCCTTGAGCTTGCGCAGCTTCTCGAACAGCTTGGGCCGCTCACCCTTGAGGCCGGCGATATAGCTGGGGGTGATCGACAGCAGGGCGGCTTCCAGAATTGAGCACAGGAACGAAAACCCGATGGCGACCAGGGCAAAAACGATAAGCAAAAACATCGGCGTTTCCATTCAGTGATTTCCTACCATTCTTCCATATAGGCGCCGCAATGCTCGATCAGTTCCTCAACACGGCGCGCGGCCTGTTCCAGACGTTCGAGATCGCCGTAGGCGAGCGGCGCGTAGGGGTCCTCGGCGCGCATCGCCAGATCATTGCCTTCACCCGGCGGCGTGGGCCGGCGGGCCAGCCCGGCGGCGCCCACCGCGGCGCGGATTTCCTGGTCCAGCCAGAACACCAGATCCGCGCGGTCGGCGCGCGCCGAGGCCAGCACCTGGATTTCCTGGGCGCGCACCTCGGCGCGCTGAAACGCCTGCTCCAGGGCCGCCAGGCTGATCAGATCCTCGTAGCCGGCCACCTGATAGTTCTTGGCCGCCTGCCGGGCCAGACCCACCAGCACTGAATACAAATGAAACACCACCGCGCCGCGCAACGCCAGGCGCTGGCCCACGGCGGCGCTCTCGTCGCTGTACAGCTGCTTGAGCAGACTGCGGGCGAAGAACAGCCGCTCGCGCAGGCCGCTCACTTCGCTTTCTCGAACCATTCGGGACATGATCAATCGCTCTCTGGAAGACTGCAGGCCGACGGTTGCCGGCCTTTCGCTTGCGAGCAAGCTCCTACGACGTTATTTCCTGGCGGCGGCCTTCTTTTTGGCCGGGGCTTTTTTCTTCGCCGCCTTTTTCTTGGCGGCTTTTTTCTTGGGCGCGGTCTTTTTCTCTTCCACTTCCCAGGCGCCGTCGCGGTAGAAGGCGTACCAGCCGGTGGGCTTGCCGTCCTCCTCGGTCATCACGTACTGCTCTTTCGCCTTGCGGCTGTAGCGCAGTACCGCCTTGCGACCTTTGGCGTCCTCGGCGGGGGCCTCGGCGAGATACTTGTGCTTGGGGTCCAGTTCCTTGGCCACCGACTGCACCTCTTCCACCAGCGGCGCGCGGGTTTCCCGGTTCTTGGGAAACTGGCTGGCGGCCAGGAACAGGCCGGAGGCGCCGTCGCGCAGCAGGTAGTGATCGTCCACCTTCTCGCACTTGAGGTGCGGCATGGGCACCGGGTCGGCGCGCGGCGGCGCCGGCTCGCCGTTCTTGAGCAGCTTGCGGGTGTTGCCGCAGTCATCAGTGGTGCACTTGAAGAACTTGCCGAACCGGCCGGTGCGCAGCTGCATTTCGCTGCCGCACTTTTCACATTCCAGTGTCGGGCCGTCGTAGCCCTTGATGCGGAATTCGCCCTTCTCCACCACGTAGCCGTCGCAGTCCGGGTTGTTGCCGCAGATGTGCAGCTTGCGCTTTTCGTCGATCAGGTAGTTTTCCATCGCCGTGCCGCACTTGGGACAGCGTTTCTTGCGGCGCAGCTCCTGGGTTTCCGCTTCCTCATCGTCGGCGCGCACCGCCTCTTCGCCGGGCAGCAGGTTGAGGGTGGCGGTGCAGCGCTCCTTGGGCGGCAGGCTGTAGCCCGAGCACCCCAGGAACACGCCGGTGGAACCGGTGCGGATCTGCATCGGGCGGCCGCATTTGGGGCACTCGATGTCGGTGTCGGTGGGCAGGTTGGCGCGCATGCCGCCCTTGGCCTGCTTGCCGCTGCCCTCGCCCTGGGCCGCTTCCAGCTTGGCCAGGAAGTCCCGGTAGAACTCGTCGAGCACGTCGCGCCAGCCGCGCTTGCCCTCGGCGATCTGATCCAGGGTTTCCTCCATCTGGGCGGTAAAGTTGTAGTCCATCAGGTCGGGGAAGCTTTCCGCCAACCGGTCGGTGACGATGTCGCCCATCTTCTCCGCGTAGAAACGGCGGTTGTCCTGACGGACATAGCCCCGATCCTGGATGGTGGAAATAATCGAGGCGTAGGTGGAGGGCCGGCCGATGCCGCGCTTCTCCAGTTCCTTCACCAGGCTGGCTTCGGTGTAGCGCGCCGGCGGCTTGGTGAAGTGTTGGTTGGCGTCCACCTGATCGATGTCGAGCACGTCGCCCTGCTTGAGATCGGGCAGCACGGTGTCCTCGGCGCCCTTGCGCGACGCCTGGGGCTGGATGCGGGTCCAGCCGTCGAACTTGACGATGC
>NZ_CAXPXK010000002.1:0-12376 GCF_964221125.1 Alloalcanivorax sp. | reverse complement strand
CTGGCCACCGAGGAGGCGCGCCGCAGCGCCCACATCACGCTGGTGTCGGAGGTGGCGAACGCCTACCTGACGCTGCAGGCGGACCGCCGCAATCTGCGCATCAGCCGGGAAACCGTGGAAGCCCAGCAGGAATCCGTGGACCTGGTGAAAGGCCGCTTTGATATGGGCCTGGGCTCGGAACTGGAAGTGCGCCAGGCGGAAGTGGCGCTGGAAACCGCGCGCGCCAACCAGGCCCGCTTCAAGCGGCTGGTGGCCCAGGACCGCAACGCCCTGGCGGTGCTGGTGGGCGCCCCGCTGCCGCCGCTGCCGGACAGCCCGGCGGAGGACCTGGACACGGAACTGGCGGCGCTGCCGGAAATCCCCGCCGGGGTGCCCTCGGCGGTGCTGCGCCAGCGGCCGGATATCCAGCAGGCGGAGTACAGCCTGAAGGCGGCCAACGCCAATATCGGCGCGGCGCGGGCGGCGTTCTTCCCGCGCATCGCCCTGACCGGCTCCGCCGGCACCGCCAGCAGCGAGCTGTCCGGCCTGTTCGAGAGCGGCTCGGAGAGCTGGTCGTTCTCGCCGAGCATCTCCCTGCCGATCTTCAGCGGCGGCCTTAACAGGGCCAACCTGGACGTGGCGGAAGTGCGCCGCGACCAGAACGTGGCGCGCTACGAGCAGACCATCCAGACCGCGTTCCAGGAAGTCTCCGACGCGCTGCAGGCGCGCGGCAGCTTCACCGAGCAGGAGCAGGCCCAACAGGCGCTGGTGACCGCCACCCGGCGCAGTCTGGCCCTGGCGGAGGCCCGCTATGAACAGGGCGCCGACGACTACCTGGCGGTGCTGGACGCGCGCCGCGAGCTGCTGAGCGCGGAGCAGGAGCTGGTTTCCGTGCGCCTGCAGAAGCTGGCCAACCGCATCACCCTGTACCGGGCCCTGGGCGGCGGCGTGTTCCCCGACCGCGCCATCCAGCTCTCGGGCGGAACCCCTTAAAAAATAAAAACAATAATAGAACAGCGTCTCTTCGCCCCCACCGGCAAGCTTCTTGCTTGCTTGTTGGAGCGCGCTTTGTGGGAGCGGGCCTGCCCGCGAAAGGCCGGCAAAGCCGGCCGGCAGGATTCCAGAGAGGTTGTTTGCGCCGCCGTTAGAGATATCTCTGGGATCCTGCCGGGAGCTTCGCTCCCTTTCGCGGGCGGGGCCCGCTCCCACAAGAGCAGCTCCCACAACTGGTCCCAAAAGGCCCTTAATAGAATTCCCCGCCATTATCGCGCGGGTCAGGAACGAAAATGCATCCTTCACTGATTTCCGGGCTTTGTTTGATCGCTGGACTCACCCTTTGTGTTCCGACATATGCCGACCCCACCGTGGGCGTCCGCGCCGGCGGCGGCGAGGGGCTGCGCCTGTACAGCCTGTTCGGGCGCTGGCAGGCGCCGTGGCTGCAGGAGCATGCGGTGGCGCCGTTTTTCTCCGACCGGGTGCAGGCGTACTGGGACCTGAGCGTGGAGCGCTGGGAGGGCGAGGACACCGCCGGCGAGGCCAACAGCAGCGAGGTGTACATCGTCGGCCCGGTGGTGCGCATCGACTGGCCCAGCCGGCGCCTGTTCCTGCTGGTGGGCGTGCAGCCTTCCTATATGACCCACAGCGTGATCGACGATGACGACATGGGCGGCAATCTGCAGTTCACCAGCCACGCGGAGCTGGCCTGGACGCCGATCAACCGGCTGACACTGGGGCTGCGCGGCCAGCACACCTCCAACTCGCGGCTCTACAAGCCCAACCCGGGGATGAATCTGGCGTCGGTGACCCTGGCCTATAACTTCTAGATCCAACACACTGGCGTTTCCGCCCCTACGCCGTACAAGGAGTTCGCCCATGGGCCATCCGGATCGCCCGTCATTGCGCCTGACCGCCCTTCTGCTTTCTGTTTTCCCGGCGCTGGCGACGGCCCAGGAACCGCCGGCCGACGACGGCAACCGGCTGGACACGGTGACCGTGAGCGGCACGCGCCTGGAGCGCGACCTGGCCGATCTGCCCGGCGCCGCCACGGTGGTGGACGCCCGGCAAACCCAGCAGGGCCAGCCCGGCCTGCAACTGGACGAGAGCCTGGCGCGGGTGCCGGGCCTCTATCTGCAGAACCGCTACAACTTCGCCCAGGGCCTGCGCCTGTCCAGCCGCGGCTTCGGCGCGCGGGCGCCGTTCGGGGTGCGCGGCCTGCGCCTCAACGTGGACGGCTTTCCGGAAACCCTGCCCGACGGCCAGTCCCAGGTGGACGCCATCGACCTGGACGCGCTGGAATCCCTGACCGTGCTGCGCGGGCCGGCGTCGGTGCTGTACGGCAACGCCAGCGGCGGCGTGGTGGACATGACCACCCGCAGCGGCGCCGACCTGGTCTACCCGCAGCGGTTCAGCGTGTCCGGCGGCAGCGACGGCTTCCGCAAGACCAACCTGCAGCTGGGCGGCGCGGACGGCGGCAACCATCACTACCTGAGCCTCACCGGCGTGCGCTATCAGGGCCAGCGCGAGCAGAGCGAGATGGAGAAGTATCTGCTCACTTCGCGGGTGGGCCGCGCGCTCTCCGAGCACCGCGACATCGAGTTCTTTTTCACCGCCATGGACACCCCGACGGCTCAGGACCCGGGCGGCCTGACCCGCGCCCAGGTGGAACAGGACCGGGACCAGGCGACGCGCTTTGCCAACCTGCTGGACGCCGGCCAGGAAGTCAGCCAGCAGCGCCTCGGCGTGCTCTACCGGGACCGCAGCCTGGGCGGCGAGCTGCGTGCCCGCGCGTTCGTCACGCAGCGCGATTTCACCCAGCAACTGCCGTTCCCCGGCAGCAGCCTGATCGACTATGAGCGGCTGTTCTACGGCGTGCGCCTGGAGTACGTGGACCGGGTGCGGGCGTTCGGCCTGGCGCACCGCTTCCTGGTGGGCGTGGACGCGGACCAGCAGCGCGACGACCGGGGGCGCCGTTCGGTGAACGCGGACGGCCAGGTCACCGGCCTGACCGCCGACGAGGACCAGACCGCCACCGCCGGCGGCGTGTTCGTGCAGACCGACACCGACCTCAGTGACACCCTGACCCTGTCCCTGGGCGCCCGCGCCGACCGGGTGCGCCTGGATATCGACGACGACCTGCTCGCCGACGGCGACAACAGCGGCGACCAGGACTTCACCGAAAGCAGCTACAGCGCCGGCCTGAACTGGCGCTACCACCCCCGCCACGGCGTCTACGCCACGGTCAGCAACGCCTTCGAAACGCCCACCTTCACCGAGCTCGCCAACCCCTCCGGCGCCGGCGGCTTCAACCCGGATCTGGAGCCGCAGAAAGCACTGAACCGGGAAATCGGCGGGCGCGGCCAGCTGGGCGACCGGCTGTTCTACGAGCTGGCGCTGTTCCGCGTGGAGGTGCGCGACGAAATCACCCCCTACGAGCTGGGCGGGCGCACCTTCTACGACAACGCCGCGCGCACACGCCGCGACGGCGCCGAGCTGATGCTGGAACACCTGACCACCGACACCCTGACCCTGACCCTGGCCTACACCTACTCCGACTACCAGTTCCAGCGGTTCTACGACGACCAGCAGGATGAGGACGTGAGCGGTAACCGCCTGCCCGGCCTGCCCCGCCACCACCTGTTCGCGGAAGCCGCCTGGCGCGGCCTGGACGGCCTGTTCCTGATCGCCAACGCGCAGTACAGCAGCGACGTGTTCGCCGAGAACACGAACGAAACGGAAGTGGACGACTACGTGGTAGCCGGCCTGCGCGGCGGCAAGGCGTGGCGCATGAACAGCGGCGAGCTGACCCTGCACGCCGGGGTCAACAATCTGTTCGACGAAGAGTACTTCAGCAACTTGCGCATCAACGCCAACAGCGACCGGCCCGACCCGGCTGACCGCGGCTACTTCGAGCCCGCCCCCGGCCGCCACTTCTACGCCGGCGCCTCCTACGCCTGGTAAGTCTTGGTGATGCAGCCAAAAAAAACCGCCCCAGGGGATGGGGCGGGGAAAGGGGTCAAGGCAAACACAAGCCTTAGTGGGTCGGCTCTCCCGAGCCGGTTCAGAAAAAGCCGAGCGGATTGATGTCGTAGCTGACCAGCAGGTTCTTGGTCTGCTGGTAGTGATCCAGAATCATCTTATGGGTCTCTCGGCCGATGCCGGATTTTTTGTAGCCGCCAAAGGCGGCGTGGGCCGGATAGGCGTGGTAGCAGTTGGTCCAGACGCGGCCGGCCTGAATACCCCGGCCCATGCGGAAGGCCACGTTCATGTCGCGGCTCCAGACGCCGGCGCCGAGGCCGAACTCGGTGTCGTTGGCGATGGCCAGGGCTTCCGCTTCGTCCTTGAAGGTGGTGACGGCCACCACCGGCCCGAAGATTTCTTCCTGGAACACGCGCATTTTGTTGTCGCCCTTGAGCAGCGTGGGCTGGATGTAATAGCCCTGGCCGTGGTCGCCTTCCAGGGTTTCCTTGTCGCCGCCGGTGAGGAACTGGGCGCCTTCGCTGCGGGCCACTTCCATGTAGGACATGATCTTGTCGAACTGCTCCTGGGAGGCCTGGGCGCCCACCTGCACGTCGGTGTCCAGGGGGTTGCCGCGCTTAATGGTTTTGGTGCGTTCCAGCACCATGGCCATGAACTCGTCGTACATGTCTTCCTGGATCAGCGCCCGGGACGGGCAGGTGCACACTTCGCCCTGGTTGAAGAATGCCAGCACCAGGCCTTCCACCGCTTTGCTGATGAATTCCGGCTCCGCCTTCATGATGTCGGAGAAGTAGATGTTGGGGGATTTGCCGCCCAGCTCCACGGTGGAGGGAATGATGTTTTCCGCCGCGCATTTGAGGATGTGCGAGCCCACCGGGGTGGAGCCGGTGAAGGCGATCTTGGCGATGCGCTTGCTGCTGGCCAGGGCCTGACCGGCTTCCTCGCCGTAGCCGTTGACGATGTTGAGCACGCCCTCGGGGAGCAGGTCGCCGATGATCTCCATCAGCTTGAGAATCGACGCCGGGGTCTGTTCGGCGGGCTTGAGCACCACGCAGTTGCCGGCGGCCAGCGCCGGCGCCAGCTTCCAGGTGGCCATCAGGATCGGGAAGTTCCAGGGGATGATCTGCCCCACCACGCCCAGCGGCTCGTGGAAGTGATAGGCCACGGTGTTGGCGTCGATGTCCGCGGCGGTGCCCTCCTGGGCGCGGATGCAGCCGGCGAAGTAGCGGAAGTGATCCACCGCCAGCGGAATGTCGGCGTTGAGGGTTTCGCGCACCGCTTTGCCGTTGTCCCAGGTTTCCGCCACCGCCAGGGCTTCCAGGTTCTGCTCGATGCGGTCGGCGATCTTGAGCAGCAGGTTGCCGCGCTCGGCGGCGGAGGTTTTGCCCCAGGCGGGCGCCGCGCGGTGGGCGGCGTCCAGTGCCAGGTCGATGTCCTCGGCGGAGGAGCGGGGAATCTGGCAGAACACCCGGCCGTTCACCGGGCTGACGTTGTCGAAGTACTGGCCTTTGACGGGCGCGACCCACTGGCCGCCGATGTAGTTTTCGTAGCGTTCGTTGAAGGCGACCACCGCGCCTTCGCTGCCGGGATTGTGATAGATCATGTCGGGACACCTCGTGGCGTGTATTTCCTCGAGGTTAGCGCCGATGCCGGGTGGGCCGAATGCTACTTCGGTACTAGAAAGCCCCTTATTTAGTCGCGGGGCCGGTGGTCGACGGCGCCCGCGTGAGGGTGTGCTGCAGGGCCAGTTTGAGCTTCATCGGTTTGACCGGTTTGTAGATCAGGGTGTGGCCGTCGCGGGCGCAGCGCTGTTTCAGGTAGGGGCCGCGGTCAGCGGTGAGCATGATCACCGGCAGCGCCTCGGCGCCGGCCCGGCGGCGGTCCCGGTTGAGGGCGTCGGCGACGGTCATGCCGTTGTCGCCGCCCGGGTCCAGGTGGTAGTCCATCAGCAGCACGTCGGCCGGGTCGCGGCGCGGGTCCAGGTGTTCGGCCAGCGCCTGCACCGATTCCGCCGCCGCCACCCGGCAGCCCCACTGTTCCAGCAGGGTGCGCATGCCGGAACAGATGGCGCGGTCGTTATCCACCACCCAGACGCGGCGCCCGGCCAGGGTGCGCCCGGCGTCGGCGGCCGGCTCCATGGCGCGGGCCTCGGCGGCGCTGAGCCGCGCCAGCGGCAGCTGCAGGGCGAAGCGCGAGCCGCGGTTTTCCCGCGAGCGCACGGTCAGGGGGTGATCGAGGATGCGGCTGATTTTTTCGACGATGGACAGGCCCAGGCCGAGGCCCCGTTCGTGGTATTTGACCGCCCGGGCGCCGCGTTTGAATTCCTGGAAAATATCGCCGATCTGATCGTCGCCGATGCCGATGCCGGTGTCCGCCACCACCACTTCCACCCGCTCGCCGCGCCGGCGGCAGCCGAGCAGGATCGAGCCGCGATCGGTGTAGCGCACCGCGTTGGAGAGCAGGTTGCGCATCACCCGGCTGAGCAGTTGCGGGTCGGAGCGCACCACCGCGGAGCTGGGCACGTAGCGCAGGCGCAAGCCCTTGGCGGCGGCCATCTGCCGGTACTCCTCGGCGAGCACGTCGAGCAGCCGGCGCAGCGGGAACACGCCCGGCTCGGCGCTGACCACGCCGGCGTCCAGCTTGGAGGCGTCGGCCAGGGTGGTGATCAGCGATTCCAGATCGAGCAGCGCGGTGTCGATGTGGCTGAGCATGAATTGGGTGTTGTGGTCGGGCTGGTCCTGGAGGGCGCTGGTGAACAGGCGCGCGGCGTTGAGCGGCTGCATCAGGTCGTGGCTGACGGCGGCCACGAACTTGGTCTTGGAGATGTTGGCGCGCTCGGCTTTTTCGGTGGCTTCGCGCAGCCGCGATTCCACCCGCCGGCGCTCTTCGATTTCGTCCAGCAGTTGCTGGTTGGCTTCGCGCAGAGCCTGGGTGCGCTCGCGCACCTGCTCGGCCAGCACCACCGAGTGCTGGAAGGCGGCGTAGGGCGCGGTGGGCGCCATGTTGCTCTCTTCCACCCGTTCGATCAGGGCGTCGCAAATACGCCGCAGGCGGGCGTTTTCCGCCATCAGGCGCGCTTCGTGAAGATCCCAGGGGGACGCGCTGTCACCGTCGGCTGCGTTGTCTTCGGCCAATCGCCACCCCCGTCATGGTCTGGTTGATGTGCATGCCGTTGAACTGCTCGCCGTAGGTGTTGAAGCCCACCACGCTGTGCCGGCGCAGCAGCGCCGAGGCCTGGTCGACGGTGCCGTCCGCTTCGATCTCCTGACGGCGCAGGCAGCAGTCGCAGCCCAGGGTCACCCAGGCCGGGCCCAGGCGCTCTTCGATGTCGCTGAGGGTCTGGTCCAGCTCGTCGAGAATCAAGCCGGTGTGCATGGCGGTGAGCACGATGCCGTTTTCCACCGCGCAGTAGAACGACAGGCTGAGGTCGTCGTTGACGCGCTGAATGGAGCGGGCGTAGTAGTCATTGTTGATGCGCACGGCGAGCGGGTAGCGGGCGAACACCACGTCGTCCAGCTCCGCCACCGGCACGCCGACCAAGCGGGCGTAGGCTTCCGCCGCCGGTTCCGCGTTGAGTTCCTGGACCACGCGCCGTTCGGCGTCGGCGGCGGTGACCACCAGCTTCACCGTGGCCGGGCGCAGGTGGTGGAAGCTGAACACTTCGAAATCCAGCGCGCTGTTGATCATCAGCACCATGGCGGCGTTGCTGTGGAAGGCGCCGTCGCTGTAGACGTAGGTGCCGGACAGCCGGTAGTCGTCGCCGGCGGAGCCGCCCAGGCTGGTGATGCTGCCGAGCGCCGAATTGAGGGTGGCGAGCACCAGCTCTTCGTTCACCGAGAGGCCGTCCAGCAGGGTGAGCACGAAGGTGTTGTCGGCGTCGACCCGTGCCACGGACGCGGCCCGGCACTCGCACAGCAGGCTGTCGGTGAGCTGCTGGGCGTCGGCCAGGCTGAAGCCGTCGAGCCGCTCGATCAGGCGCGCGCCCACCGAGAAGAAACGGCGGTCGAAGCCGATGGCGACGATGGTGCCGCTGTCGTAGCCGCGGCTGGTGATCTCGCCGGCGGAGGTGCAGCCGCACAGCGGCAGGTCGCCGAAGGCTTCGGCGAGGGCGCCGGCCAGGCGGTCGAGCCGGTAGTCGATGGAGCAGAAAAACAGCACGCAGCCGAGATTGTCGTGGCGCAGCTTTTGCGCCAGGTCACGGGCGGCGAGACGCTCGTCGCGGGCGTCGCTGAACGCGGTGATTACGGCACTGGGCGGGATCGCGTTCATCGCTCCGGCACCTTCGGGGCACGCAGATAGGCGGCGAAGTCGATGTCGCCGGCGGACAGGATCGCCTGCACCCGGTTGGTGGCGCCGAGCTTGCGCAGGATCGCGGACACATGGGCCTTCACGGTGCTTTCGGCGATATTGAGCTGGTAGGCGATCACCTTGTTGGAATCGCCGCGCGACATGCGTTCGAACACCTGCAGCTGCTTGCGGGTGAGCGTGGCGAGCACGTCGGAAAGGTCCTCCGGCTCGCGGCGCGCGACGGTGCTTTCTTCGCCGGCGCCGGACCCGGCACGGATGATGTCCGCCGGCAGGTAGATGGAGCCGGCCAGCACCTGCTCCAGGGCCTGGATCATCTGCTTGCGGGGGGTGGACTTGGTAATAAACCCGACCGCGCCGTAGGTGATGGTCTGCAGGATCACCCGTTTCTCTTCCTCGGCGGAGACGATCACCGCCGGCAGGGTGGGAAACAAATTGCGCAGCCGCACCAGGCCGCTGAGGCCCTGCATGCCGGGCATATTGAGGTCCAGCAACACCAGATCCAGGTCGTCGTGACGGCCGGCCACCGCCAGGGCGGAGTCCAGGTCGGACGCCTCCAACAGCGTGCTGCCGGGGAAGCCATCGTCGATCACCCGGGCGATGGCCTCGCGGAACAGGGGATGGTCGTCGGCGATCAGCACCTGGTACATGGTTATCGGCTCGTTGGAATTCTTATCAGGCTCATAACCCCGAATTTACCACGACCGGGCGCGCCCCGGCGGCACTGTGGCGTGAATATTCGCCTAAAGTCGTAGACGCATCACAGATCCAGCTTTTTGCGGATGTCGTCCGCGCTCTGCTTGGTCAGGTCCTTGTCGATTTCGCGGCTGACCGCGTCGCGGGTGGTGGGGTCGAGCTTGTCGCGCAGGGCGCCGAGAAAACGGGGCTCGGCGACCAGGATGAAGCGGTCGGCGCGGCCCTGCTCCAGGTTGTGTTTCATGTACTCGGCCACTTCCTTGGCGAAGAAGGCAGCGTGTTTGTCCGAGGTCGCCTGCTGGTTGCCGGTGGCGCGCGGGTTGCCGTGCAGGGCGCCGCTGCCCTCGGACCCTTTGCCGCCGGTGCGCAGATCGCCCACGTGGGCCTGGCTTTCCGGGTGATCGAGCTGGTCGATTTCCTTGAAGGTACCCACTTCGTGGGCGAACACCCGGGCGTGGGCGGCGTTACTGGCGACGATATAAGTAGTCATGGTGCCTCCTTTCGGCAATCACTGTGTTCCTGAACACAGCATTGCGGGTCAAGGAGGCGCCCTTCAAGCGGAACCGGCCGCGTTGGTGTAAAAGAGGTTTAAGCGATGGGGGCGCCGCGCGGGTCCTGAGAGTCGCTGCGCAGCCGGAAGGTGCCCTCGCCGAGGATCAGCAGGGTGTCGTCCTCGCTGTACACTTCCACGGTGGAGTTGAAGATGCGGCTGCCGCCGGCCCGTTTAACGCCGATGGCGCGGATGTAGCCGGGGCCGGCCTGGCCGGTGAAGGTGGTGGTCATGGACAGGGTGAGCGCCTTGCGGATCCGGTCCGGGTAGGGGCAGAAGGTGCCGGCGCAGGCGCCGGCCACGTCCAGCAGGGTGGCGAGCACGCCACCGTGTACCCGGCGGCCCAGGTTGAGGTGGCGCTCGTCGACCTGCATGCCGACCACGACCCTGCCCTCTTCCCATTCCAGAAATTCCAGCCCCAACAGGGCCGGGAAACCATGGCTGAACTTGGCGGTGGCCGTGGCCATGGTGTATTCGGACGCCGGCGTGGCGCTACTGCTGCTGCTCATTCACTGTCCTCAAATATCCCGGCCCTGCACCATTTGCCGGACCTGCTCGACCACTTCCTTGAGGCGCGGGCCGAGGTTTTCGATCAGGATGCGGCGGCTCAGCCGCAGCGACGAGCCGCCGCAGTTGAACGGCACCACCTGACCGCCGTTATCCAGGATCAGCGGCACGCCCACGGCGCTCACGTCCCGGTTCCATTCGCCGTCGGAGGTGACGAAGCCGTACTGCTCGTATTCCTTGAAGGCGCGCTCCAGGCCGCGCTGGATGTCCGGCCAGGCGTCCGGGTTCTGGGCGCGGATCGCTTCGTAATAGGGCTCGCGCTCCTTGGCCGGCAACGCCGCCAGAAAGGCGCGGCCCACCGCGGAGGTGCCGATCGCCACCCGCGAACCGACGGTCAGGCGCAGCACCAGCGGGCCGGAGCCCTGGCACACCTGGATGTAGGTCATGGACGCGCCGTCCGGGGCGCCGATGGCCACCAGGCAGTCGGTGGCGTCGGACAGTTCCTGCATGAAGGGCCGGGCGATGTCGCGCACCCCTTCGCTGGCCAGATAGCGATAGCCGAGATCCAGCACGCCGGGGCCGAGCCGGTACTTCTCCAGGTTCTCGGCGTAGCGCAGGTAGCCGAGCTGGGTCAGCGTGGCGGTCATCCGCGATACGGTGGGACGGGGGATGCTGGTGCGCTTGGCCAGTTCCGCGTTGCCCAGGTATTCGTCGGAGGGACCGAAACAGCGCAGGATTTCCAGGCCGCGTGCCAACGCGGTAACAAAATTACGGTCCTTATCCGCGGACCCGTCCTTTCCAAGAGCGGCTCGTCGCATGTGGCATTTCCTCGATTCAGGCTTCGGGATCAGCGGGTCCCGGCTGGCAAATAACCAGCATCGGGCCCGCTGTTGTTTTATTCGTCGCTTTTATAGTTGTGCATAAAGCCCGCAAATATAACAAAAACCCATTTCACTTAGGAGGGTACGGGCGTTCTACCTTCGGCCAAGCCGTCCTGTACAGGCTCAGTGTTTCATGCCCGGCAGGTTGAGCGAGGCGGTGTTGCCACCGTCCACCGCCAGCGCCTGGCCGGTGATGTAGCTGGCGTCGTCGCTGGCCAGGAACGCCATGGCCGCGGCGATTTCTTCCGGGCGGCCGTAGCGGCGCAATTCGCAGCGGCTGCCGAGTTTCTGTTCCTTGTTGTTGTCGCGGGCGTAATCGAACACCGGCTTGGTCATGCCGGTTTCGATCAGGCCGGGGCAGACCGCGTTGACGCGCACGTTGTACTGGCCCAGGTCGCAGGCGGCGGTTTTGGTCAGGTTGATGACCGCCGCCTTGGAGGCGCTGTAGGCGTTGCCGCCGGCGCCGGAGCGGATGCCGGCCACCGACGCGGTATTGACGATGGCGCCGCCACCCTGGGCCTGCATGTGCTTGCCCACGGCGCGGATGAAGTACATCGGGCCCATCAGGTTGACGCCCAGAATCGCCTGCCAGGTTTCGGTGTCGCTGTCGGTGATGGTGGAGTAGTCGTGGCCGGCGATGCCGGCGTTGTTGACCAGCGCATGCAGGGTGCCGTGGGCGGCGAGCACCTCTTCCACCAGGGCGTTGACCGCCTGTTCCTCGGAGACGTCCACGGTGCGCAGGGTGACCCGGGTGCCTTCGGGCAGGTGGGCGGCGGTCTCTTCCAGGCCTTCCTGGTTGCGGTCCACCAGCACCAGGCGGGCGCCCTCTTCGGCGAAGCGGCGGGCGGCGGCGCGGCCGATGCCGCTGCCGGCACCGGTGATCAGGACGTTGCGCTGGTCGAAACGCTGCATGGGGGTCTCCTGGACTTAGTTTGTGCTTTTTTTGGAAGATGACATGAGCTGGACGCGGGGTCAAGATTTTGGAATGCTGTTTCACTAAATAGACTGGATTAGGACTCCGTAGCACGGCGCGGGGCCCGGGAGTTTTGCCCAGGACCCGCCGTGAACCCGTCCCTGGGGGCTTGCCGCGGCGGCGGACCGGTTCGGCTCCCTGCCTCACACAGTCCTGGATGAGACATCCGGACCCTGCGCCTGGGCGGTGCGGACTTCCGGTCCAGCCCTCGTTCGGGGGTCCGGCACACAGCCTCTGCGGTGGTGGGGATTCCTGGGCCGAAGCTTCTGAAGGTGCCGGCCTCAAGGGGCGCTACGAAGCCCGACTTGTGGGAGCTTGCTTGCAAGCGAAAGGCCGGCTTTGCCGGCCGGCGGGATACCAGGGGCGTTGATTGTGCCGTTGCCGTGGGCTTGGGTTGCTGGCCCGTTCACTCGGGATGGGGCATCCTGGGTTGGTTTTTCAACTTGTGACTTTCAAAGTGCGGTTGTTTGCTTCTAGCTTGCGGTTTGTGGCTGGACGCTTGCGGCCGAC
>NZ_CAXPXK010000001.1:0-24894 GCF_964221125.1 Alloalcanivorax sp. | reverse complement strand
CTCTGCCCGCCCCTTCGTGTTTTGAAGTTAGCTATTAACTATTAACTGTTAACTGTTAATTGTTAACTGTCTTCACTTCAGTTCTTTTGAGCTTAGGCCCAGGACGCGGCGGGCGATGATCAGCTTCTGGATCTGCTGGGTGCCTTCGAAGATGTCGAGGATCTTGGAATCCCGCGCCCATTTCTCCAGCAGCTCGTCCTCGGTGTAGCCGATGGAGCCGGCCAGTTCCACGCATTTGAGGGTGACGTAGTTGCCCACGCGGCCGGCCTTGGCCTTGGAGATCGACGCTTCCACCGAGTTGGACTGCTTGTTGTCGGCCATCCAGGCCGCTTTCATGGCCAGCCAGTAGGCCGCTTCCCATTCCGCTTCCATGCGGTACAGCTCCGCCTCGACGGCGCTGGCGTTGTCCACCGGCTTGCCGTAGTCGTACTCGATCGCTTCGCTGAGCAGTTCCCGGGTCCGTTCCAGCGACGCCTTGGCCACGCCCAGGGCGAAGCAGGCCACCAGCGGCCGGGTGTTGTCGAAGGTTTCCATCACGCCGCCAAAGCCCTTGGTGTCCACCTCAGGGTTGCCGAGCAGGTTCTCCTTGGGCACCCGGCAATCGTTGAAGGTGATCGCGGCGGTGTCGGAGGCGCGAATGCCGAGCTTCTTCTCCAGACGCGCCAGCTCCATGCCCGGCGTGCCCCATTCCACCACGAACGACTTGATCGCCGCGCGGCCCAGTTTGGGGTCCAGGCTGGCCCACACCACCACGCAGTCGGCGCGCTCGCCGGAGGTGACGTAGATCTTCT
Source organism: Alloalcanivorax sp. (assembly GCF_964221125.1). Lineage (NCBI taxonomy): Bacteria > Pseudomonadati > Pseudomonadota > Gammaproteobacteria > Oceanospirillales > Alcanivoracaceae > Alloalcanivorax > Alloalcanivorax sp. Next base: position 24,103 of record NZ_CAXPXK010000001.1, on the reverse strand, counting down.
CGCCGTTGAGCACATAGTGGTCGCCGTCTTCCTTGGCGGTGGTGCGGATCGCCGCCGAGTCGGAGCCGGCGCCGGGTTCGGTGATCGCCATGGCCGCCCATTTGCCCTTGAAGCGCTCCAGCTGCTCGTCGGTGGCGACCGCGGCGATGGCCGCGTTACCCAGGCCCTGGCGCGGCATGGCGAGCAGAAAGCCGGTATCGCCGTAGCAGAATTCCAGGGCGCCCAGGCAGGTCATCATGTTGGCGCCGTTCTTCACGCCGCCGTCTTCCTGCACCTTGCCCTTGCCGGTCTGGCTGGCGCCGGCGGAGTTGGCCGGGTCGCCTTCGTTGAAGCCGTCCAGCACCGAGGCGACCATGTCCAGCTCCTTGGGGCGCTGGTGTTCGGCACGGTCGTATTTGCGGGAGATGGGCCGGAAGGTGTTCAGGGCCACCTGCCGGGCATTGTTGATCACCGGTTTGAATTTCTTCGGAATCTCGATGTTCATGCTGTCTCTTCCGTTATGGGTGCGGGCGGCGTTACAGGTGCAGGCCGCCGAAGACCACGCCGATCGCGCGCAGATCGCGATACCAGCGTTCCACCGGGTATTCGTGGGTAAAGCCGTGGCCGCCCAGCAGCTGGACGCCGTCGGTGCCGATCTGCATCGCCTTGTCCTTGACCAGGGTGCGGGCCAGGTGCGTTTCGCGCTGGAAGGGTTTGCCCTGCTCGGCGCGGCACACGGCGCGGTAGGTGAGCATGCGCATGGCGTCCAGCTCGATGGCGATGTCGGCGACCATGAACGCCACCGCCTGGCGGTGGCTGATCGGCTCGCCGAACGCTTTGCGTTCGTTGCAGTAGGGCACCACGTAGTCGAGCACCGCCTGGGCGGTGCCAATGGCCAGCGCGCACCAGGCCAGGGTGCCCAGATCGACGAACTCGCGATAATTGAAATCGTCGTCGCCGAGGCGGTTGGCGTCGGGCACGCGCACCTTGTCCAGCAGCAGCGGCCGCTGACCGCTGGCGCGGATGCCCATGGCCGGATCGTCGCCGGCGCTGAGGCCGTCACTGCCGCCTTCGACGATGAACACCGCCGGGCCGTCGCCGGTTTCGGCGGCGACCAGGAACAGTTCCGCTTCGGCGGCCAGCGGCACCAGGGATTTCTCGCCGCTGAGCAGCCAGTCGTCGCCGTCGCGGGTGGCGGTGGTGCGCAGCGTCATGGGATCGAACAGCGGACGCGGCTCGCACACCGCGATGGTGGCCAGGGGCGCGTCCTCACCGGCGAAGGTGGACAGGTATTTATCCTGCTGCACGGCGGAGCCCCAGCGGGTCAGGGCGTTGGCCACGCCCATCGGCGCCAGCACCGCCACCGCCTGGCCCATGTCGCCGCGCGCCAGCTCCTCGGCCACCAGCATGCTGGTCACCGTGGAGCGTTCGGCGGCGGCGCCGCCCAAGGCTTCGGGTACGGCGAAGAAATTCAGGCCCAGTTCCCGGGCCTGGCTTTGCACGTCGTCGCTGGTGCGTTGCTCGGCGTCCGACTGTTCCGCGTTTTCGCGCAGCACCTCGGCGGCGAAGGCCCGCACGCTGTCGCGGATCATCTGCTGCTCGTCGGTGATGCCCAGGTCGAACAGGCCGGTGGTGTGCCCCGGCGCGTCGAGACGCTGCGGCTTGTCGGACGGATTGTTGGATTTAAACGCGCGGGCGCTGGTGGTGATCACCTGGAAGCCGCCCTTGGTGAGGCGGTAGGCAAGCCGCTCCGCGGTGTGGCGCATACCCAGGCGGTCGAGCATCGATGAGCCGGCCAGCCGGTTCAGCGCGCTCAGGGCAAAGCCGATTGCGTCTTTCGCCATGATCCCTTCCCGTTATTCAGTGGTAACGAATGAAGGTTGATTATCAGGCAGATCGGCTGAGTCTCATTGACTCCCTTGCCTTTCGCGCACGGCGACGCGGCCACCGGCTGTTTCTACGGCCAACTTTCAACGCCAACAAAAAAGGGCCGGCGGATGCCGGCCCTTTTTGGGTTGAAGAGAACGCTGGACGACTTAGTCGTTGTCGTACTGCGCTTCTTCGGTGGTCGCTTTCATGATCGCTTCCACGCGGCGGTTCTGAGCGCGGCCGTCGCGAGTGCTGTTATCAGCAATCGGCTTGGCTTCGCCGTAACCTTCGGTGGTGATCCGGCTCTCGTCGATGCCGAACTCTTCAACCATGACACGCTTCACCGCATCCGCACGCTTCTCGGAAAGCTGCTTGTTGTAAGCAGCGGAACCGGTGCTGTCGGTGTGGCCTTCAAGCACCAGGTCAGCGGACGGATACTGGTACATCTGATCGCTCAGACCTTCCAGTTCCGGGTAGGAGGTTTCACGAACTTCCGCTTTGTCGAGACCAAACTCAACATACAGGGTTTCGCGCACGTCCTTGGTCAGGTATTCCTGACAGCCCTTGTCGTCAACCTTGGCGCGTGCCGGCGTATCCGGGCACTCGTCCTTGCTGTTCACGACGCCGTCGCCGTCGTCATCCAGCTCACAGCCCTGAGCGTCAACACTGGCGCCCGCGGGAGTGCCGGGGCAGCGGTCGTTGGAATCCGGTACACCGTCGTTGTCGCTGTCGGTGGCGGTTTCGGTACCCGGCTCGGGTTCCGGCTCTTCGTCATACTGTGCGCCGACCAGAACGTTCAGGGCGGCGTAGACCTGGCCGTCCCAGCGCTCGGAGCGGAAGCTGTATGTGGGGCGTGCGCCGACGTCGATCAGGAAGTTGTCGGCGAGAGCGGTTTGTACACCGAACTCGATGCCACCGGTGGTTTCCTTGAAATCATCGTCGCTTTCGGTGTTGAACTCGGTGCGGGTTTCACCGGCGCCGAGACCGACATAGCTTTCGATCGGGCCGTCGCCGTTGAAGTGACGACGCAGGCTGGCGAAATTGTTCCGCAGGTACACTTCACCGTCGCTGGTGGACATGTTGTTGCGATCGTACCAGGCCTGTACGGACCAGTTTTCGCTGAAGCGATAACCGATCTGGGCGCCGGGCATGGTGACGGTGTCGTTTTCGAAAGCGTTGTCGGCAAGGTAGCCGTCGCCTTCGTAGTGATCACCGATATCCAGCCAGCTCTGGCCGATGTGACCACCCAGGTAGAAATACCGATCCGGAATGGTGTCCTCGGCAACGGCCGTAGTGGCAACGGCTAACGATGCGCAAGCAATACTGGATGCGAGAAAGCGTTTGGCGTCCATAGCTCCTTCCTTGTTTTTTAGTAGGCAGAAATTCAGCATCCGCAGTTTTGCTCCCTGAGACTTAACTGTAAATGCCAGTAAGGAGTTTAATAAACAAATTTACAAAGGAGCGGCAAGAAAGGTGTGAAAAAGAATAATTTTTGTAAAAACTAGGTTTTTATTGTGAGTGGGGTGTGATGATTAAGTGTTAAGCGGGGCGGTCGGAGTGACGATGCTCGTTACGGCTTTGATACAAAGCGTAATCGGCCTCATTGAGAAGCGCGTTCAGCCGGCGCCCGCTGTTCTCGGTACTGGCCGCGCCAATGCGGATTTCAAAACCCGCCAGGCCTTCGTCGGTCTGCACCTGAATGCTGGCGGTGAGCGAACGCAACCCTTCCGCCATGTGCAAGGCGTCGTTGAAATCGGTATGCGGTAATACCAGTAAAAACTGCGCGCCGTCGATACGGCCGAACAAATCGCTCTCGCGGATTTTATCGCGAATGCGTTCAGAAAAAATCCGTAATAACCGGTCGCCGGTGTGACGTCCGTACCGATCGGCGATATCCACGAAGTCGACGATGTCCACCAATAAAATCGATACCGGATGATCGTGGCGCTGGCTGAGCGACAATTCCCGCTCAAGCATGCTCATAAGATGGGGACGGTTGAACAAACCGGTGAGATGGTCTTCGCGGGCCTGCTGACGCAGCTTCCGGTTGTCGCGGGTCACCGCCGCCAGTTTCGCCAGCAGCGGATAGCACAAAGGCGGAACCAGCAGCAGGGGAATCAGCAGCGCCAGCGACAGCGCCGCCAGCCAGTCCCGCTGGCCGGTGAGCAGCACGCCGACGGTGGTGATCAACAGGGAAGCCACCAGGCTGATCACGGTGAACACGGCGGTCAGGCGCAAGGCGAAAAAGCGGTCGGAATTGAGAACCGGTGTGTAGTGGCTGAAGCGACCTTCCGGTGCACTGGCCATTAACGCCCCCCACGGCTGCGGTTAAAGGGGGAAGTATCCGGTCTGGCGGGCGAGGGTGCAAGGCCTCGCGGGGTCACTGCTCCACGGAGAGCAGCTCTTCCTTGAGATTGTCGGAGTACGGATCGTCGCCGAACCAGATCGAGAAGTAGGCCTGGGCGAAATCCTCACCCTGTTCCTCGGCCAGCTTCTCGCCGTTGAGGCGCAGCACCATGGACTGGTCTTCATTGTAGTCCAGCGTGTAGCGGTCGCCGTCGCGGGTGGTCCGGTAGTGGCTGTTAAAGGCGTCGATGCGCTCTTTCAACGCTTCGAAGGTGTCTTCGCCGACGTTGCGCTCAATCATCTTGCGCGCCGCCTTGGCGAAGGCGTCGCCGGGCACCTCCCGATTGTAGCCGAAGGCCAGACGCATGGGCGGCGCCAGCGGATCGGCGGCGCCGCAGTCGGCGCGGAACAGCGACGCCTGGCCGACGTTGAACACTTTAAGCGCCTTGACGTCGGCGCTGGAGCAGCGCGACATGTCTTCGAAGTCAGCGGCATGGGCGCCGCTTCCCAGCGCCATGGAAACCAACAAAGCAAGCGGCAGTGTCAGGGATGCTCGCGCAGCCATCGGCTGAATCCTCCTAGAATGGGAAGTTGCTGGTCCAGGCCCTGGCTGCTGTCCCAGAAGTCCTGGTGAAAAATCACTTTGCCCTGGTCATCGAAACGAAGATGGGAGACACCGATGGTGCGAACGTCCCGTTCGCTGCCGAGGATGCTGAAACGGGTCTCCATGAACCACAGCAGAAAGAAGTCTTGACCGTCTTGCCAGCGGTTCTGGATATCCAGGCTCATGTAATCAAGCCGCTCGGCGGTTTTCAGTAAGTGGGCCTTGAGCTGGTCGCGTCGGTAGACGGTGGACAAGGTATCGTTGAAGTAGATGTCCTCGGCGTAGACGTCCTCGATGTGGTTCTCGATATGGTCCGCGTCGATCGGCGAGTACAGCGCCACGAAGCGATCCACGGCCTGATCCGACACCCGGGTGCTGCCGGGCCGTTCGCGCACCGCCTGTTCATAGAGGTGGGCATAACCGGAAGGGCCGTCCGCGCGGCTGGCGCAGCCGGTGACGGCGAACAGTAACAGGGCGATGAGCGGTAGCGGATTCGATTTCATGACGCCAATGTCCGCCAGCACCGGTGAATCGACCGTGAAGCCGGTTCACGGACCATTGACGGTGGGCGGCCCAAGCTCGCCGCATGAATAAATCATTCGCCGCCCTGGCGATCAACTTCGTGGGTTTTCAACTGCTCTGGTTCGTCGCCGTTTACGGTGGCGCACACGGGTGGGGATGGGCTGCCTGGCTGGTACTGGTGGCGATGCAGGCCGGCGTGTGGGCGCTCAACCGCGCCTGGCGCGCGGACCTCGCGCTGCTCGCCGCCGGCGCCGTGGCCTGTGTGCTGTTCGAGCCGTTATGGCTGGCGCCGTCGCTGCTTGAATACGCCGACTGGTCGCGACAGTGGGTGGCCCCGGACTGGATCTGGGCACTATGGCTGGGTTTCGCGGTGAGCTTCAACTATTGCCTGGCCTGGCTGCGCCCCAAGTTGTTGCTGGCGGCGCTGTTCGGTGCTTTCGGCGGTGTATTCTCGGTAACCGTGGGAATCAACTTCGGCGCCGCCACCACCCCGCAGGGCTGGTGGCTGCTGGCCCTGAGCTACGGCGCCGTGTGGTCGATGGTGGTGCCGGCACTGGCCTATCTGGCGCGCCGTCTCGATGAGGAACGAGGTCGTTATGCCTGAAATTCTGATTTTCAGTCTGGTTCTGCTGGTGATGGTGTTCACCCTGGCCTGGGCGGTCCAGTGGACCAACGGTAATGCCGGCTACGTGGATGTGGCCTGGAGCTTCAGTACCGGGCTCACCGGTCTGGCTTACTTGCTGGCCGGCGGCGGCGACCCGTTGCCGCGCCTGGCGGCCGGCGCCCTGTTGCTGCTCTGGTCGGTGCGGCTGGGCAGCCATATTTTCCGCCGCGTCACCGGCGAGGGCAGCGAGGACGGCCGCTACGCCGCCATGCGCCAACGGTTGGGCAAAGCCACCCAGCCGGTGTTCCTGGTGGTGTTCTGGCTGCAGGCCGGCCTGGCCTGGGCGTTCTCCCTGCCGTTCTGGGTGATCGGCGGCCAGCCGGACTTCCGGCCGCCGCTGGTGATGCTGGGCGTGCTCATCGGTGTGGTGTCGATCGTCGGCGAGGCGATGGCGGACCGGCAGCTGGCCCGCTTCAAGGCGCGCCCCGACAGCAAGGGCAAGACCTGCCGGGAAGGTCTGTGGCGCTATTCCCGGCACCCCAACTATTTCTTCGAATGGCTGCACTGGTTCAGCTACCCGCTGATCGCCGTGGGTGCCGCCCTGGCCGGCTGGCTGTGGCTGTTGCCGGTGGCCATGTTCCTGTTCCTGTGGTTCGTCACTGGTATCCCGCATACCGAGAAACAGGCCCTTAAATCCCGTGGTGACGACTACCGCGAGTATCAGCGCACCACCAGTCCCTTTATTCCCTGGAGACCCGCTTCATGATCATTCGTTTGGCGGAATCCGGCCTGGTGCCGGATTTCCTGGTACGCGGCGGCATTCGCCATCTGTTGGGTAAACGTCTTGCCCAGGAGAAGCAGCACGAGACCGACCCGGAGGCGTTGCTGCGCACGCTCTCCCAGGGCCCCATCGCGGTGGCCCAGGACGAGGCCAACGAACAGCACTACGAAGTGGATTCGCGCTTTTATGAGCAGGTGCTGGGCCCGCATCTGAAGTATTCCAGCGGCCTCTGGCAGGCCGGCGGCGAAACCCTGGCGGACGCCGAGGCGGCGATGCTGGCCCTGAGCTGCGAGCGCGCCGATCTGGCCGACGGCCAGGACATTCTTGAGCTCGGTTGTGGCTGGGGGTCGTTGACCCTGTGGATGGGCGCCCGCTACCCGGGCAGCCGCATCACCGCGGTGAGCAACTCCGCCACCCAGAAAGAATGGATCATGGCCCGCGCCGCCGAGCGCGGGCTCGACAATGTGCGCGTGATCACCGCCGACGTGACCGTGTTCCAGCCGGAACAGACCTTCGACCGGGTGGTGTCGGTGGAGATGTTCGAGCACATGCGCAACCACCGTGAGCTGATGCGGCGCGTGCACGACTGGCTCAAGCCCGGCGGCAAGCTGTTCGTGCATATTTTCTGCCATCGCAATCTGACCTATCTGTTCGAAACCGAAGGCGAAAGCAACTGGATGGGCCGCTACTTTTTCACCGGCGGCATGATGCCGTCGTACGACTGGCTGCCGCGCTGCGCGGACCGGCTGTCGCTGGAGGATCGCTGGGCGGTGAACGGCACCCATTACGGCAAAACCCTGGAAGCCTGGCTGGCACTGGCGGACCGCAAACGGCAAACGCTGATCCCGCTACTGGAAGAATGCTACGGCGCCGGGCAGGGTAAATTGTGGCTGCAACGCTGGCGGATGTTTTTCATGGCCTGCGCTGAACTGTTCAATTATGGTGATGGCGAAGAGTGGTTCGTGGGCCACTATCTGTTCCGCCGAGAAGAATGAGACTGGCATGACGCGTAAAGGTGTTCAGCACCGCCTTACCCGGGTTTTCCTGATCCAGATTCTGTTCATCAGTTTCGCCACCGTGTTCGGGGTCTGGGCCACGGCCCAGATCATCGAACAGGTGCTGGTCAAGGAAGCCCTGATCAAAGAGGCGGACCATTACTGGAGCCTTTACGACGAGGACGACGATTTCCCCCGCCCCAATACCCGCCATCTGCTCGGTTTGCTGGTGGACCCGGACACCCGGGACCCGGTGCCGGAGATGCTCGCCGAGCGGCCGGACGGCTACCAACGCGCGCAGATCGGCGACCAGAATCCGATCGTCTACATCGAAACGCGCGGCGACGCCCGTCTATATCTGATCTTCGATGAAAAGCGGGTGTCGGTGCTGGCGTTCCTGTTCGGCATTCTGCCGCTGACCGCCGTGTTGCTGGTGATCTACCTGACGTCCTTCCTGGGCTGGCGCAAATCCCGCGCCCTGGTCTCCCCCCTGGTGCAGCTGTCGGAAACGCTGCGCCACGCCAATGTGCACGACCCGGTGGAAGCGCGCCCGGACTTCAGCCAGGTGGAGGCGGAGCCCAACAGCGAGGCGAGCATCCTGATGGCCGCCCTGGACGCCTACGCCGACCGCCTGCTGCGGTTCGTGGAGCGCGAGCGACAATTCACCCGCGACGCCAGCCACGAACTGCGCACGCCGCTGGCGGTGTTCCGCGCCAACCTGGAGCTGCTCGCCAAGCAGGTGGGCGACCGGCCGGTGATCAGCCGCATGTCCGACACCGTGGACGACATGGAAGCGCTGGTGGAGACCCTGCTGCTGCTGGCGCGCACCGAACAGCAGCCGATTCAGGAAGAGGACCTGGTGGTCAACGACGTGGCGGTGAACCTGCTCGACCGCCTGCAGCCGCTGGCGGAGCGCAAGCAGATTCGCCTGCAGGTGAAACAGACCGCGCTGCTGACCCTGACCGCCTCGGAAACCGTGCTCAATATCGTGTTCACCAACCTGGTCCGCAACGCCATCAACTACAGCGGTTCCGGACAGGTCACCATCGTGGTGGCCGAGGACGCGGTGCACGTGGTGGACACCGGCGCCGGCATGGACAGCGAGGAACTGGCCCGCTTTCTACAGCCGTTCGAACGGGGCAACAGCAAGGAAGGCGGCCACGGCCTGGGCTTGGCCATCGTCCAGCGGCTCTGCGAGCGGTTTGATTGGCACCTGGACGTGGCCAGCCGGCCCGGCAAGGGCACCGAGGTGCGGGTGCGGTTCCGCTAGCGGTTAATGCACCGGCCCGCCTTCGGCGGTGAGCGGGGGCTGCATCCGGCCCTCCGAGAGCGCCAGCGGTTCCGCGTCACACCACATCAGAATCCCCTTGGCGTTGAGCGCATCGAGCAGCCTGTCGCGCACCTGGTCGGCGCAGCTGGGTGTGTTTTCCGGCAGCAGAATGGCGAACTGGTCACTGCCCAGATAGGCGGCCATATCCTGGTGGCGAATCAGCGCCGCCAGGGAATCGGCCACCAGCTGCCGCTGCTCGTCGTCCAGTCGCACACCGTGCACTTTCAGCACCATGGCGCCGAGGCCGTAGGCCCGGCAGCGTTGCCGCTCGCCGTCCAGGATCCGCAGCCAGCCGGCGTCGTCCAGCAGACCGGTTTCCGGGTCGCGGCTTTCTTCCTCGAAGAATTCCGTGACCCGTTGCTGGTCCAGCCCCGCCAGATTCCAAACCAGGGCGGTTTCCAGCAGGCGCGCCTGGCGCTTCAAGGCGGCCTGGACGTCGTCCCGGTCCAGGTCCTCGCGGGGTTCCGGGCTGAGCGCGCACAGCGTGCCGAACAGCGCGCCGGTGTGGTCGCGCAACGGCAGGCCCACATAGGCCCGTATCGCCAGTTGATCGGTGACGGGCGCGTTGCGGTAGGCTTCTTCCCGGTTCACGTCCGGGCACACCAGCGGCCCCAGGTCGTTGACCCGCCGGTGACAGATGCTGTCGCGCCAGGCCAGCATATCCCCCTGGTCGAGGTCGTAGCCCTCGCCGCAAACGTTGAGTAACAACCAGTCCTCTCCACGGCGGCGGGTCAGGAACCACATCGCCATGCCGAACCGGGACTGCAGATCAAGCAGCTGGGTATCGACGAATTCCGTGAAAGAGTGCGTTTTCCCCCAATGCATAATTATTATCGCATAGCACGTGAATGGCGCCGCCATTCTGTGCCCGCGATGCCAGGTCCGCAAGGGGGGCGAACTGACATCACGCGGTGCGGGGCGGGCGGATGCTGAACCCGACGCCCGGCAGGGTTTCCAAAAGCGCGTGCTCGAACGGCTTGTCGACCGCCTTGCGCAGATTATAGAGGTGGCTGCGCAGGGCGTCGGAGTCGGGTACCAGATCACCCCAGAGCTCATGCTCGAGCTGCTCGCGGCTGACCACCTTGGGGGATTCGCGCATCAGAATGCGCAAGATGCGGAAGGCGGTGGGGGACAGCTTGAGAAGCTGCCCTTCGCGGCGCACTTCCTGACGGGCCGGATCCAGCTGCAGATCCGCCACCGTCAGCAGGTTGGGCGCCACTTCGCGGCGTTCGCGGCGCACCAGCGCCTGCACGCGGGCCACCAGCTCGGGCAGCGCGAAGGGTTTGACGATGTAATCGTCACCGCCGCGGGCAAAGCCTTCCAGCTTGTCGTCCAGCTGGTCCCGGGCGGTCATGAAGATCACCGGGGTGTCCAGGGCCAGTTCCTTGCGCAGATACTGACAGAAACTGTAGCCGTCCTCCCCGGGCAGCATCACGTCCAGCACCAGGATGTCATAGTGGTGCTCCTGGACCAGCGTGCGGGCCAGGGTGGTGTCGCTGGCGTAGTCCACCAGCGCGCCTTCCTGTTCCAGAAATTCGACCACGGTCTGCGCCAGTTGGCGGTGGTCTTCGACCAGTAAAACGGACAGATTTTTCACGGCATTCCCTCCTGTACCTGCGGACATAGTCCGCCCCGAAGCGTCAAGAAGCCGTCAATCATCATCACGTGATCGCGCGAAGTAGGCGCGCGCCGCCTGGTTGACCCGGGGCGCCAGGCGCAGGGAGGCGACCATGGTGGGCAGCGCCATCAGCGCGTACATGCTGTCGATCACCTTGATCACGACGCTCAGTGACCCCACCGCGCCGAGCACCACCAACACCAGGTAAAACCACACATAGTGGTGCTGATGACGGGCGCCGATAAGAAAGCCCAGGCATTTGCTGCCGTAGTACCAGAACGTGAACACGGTGCTCAGGCTCAGCACTCCGACCAGCACCGCCAGGATCACGCCGCTGTAATCCAGGAACAGGATATTGAAAGCGTTCACGGTGAGGGAGACGCCGTTCGTGTCGCCGTCGCTCCACGCCCCGCTGATCAGAATCACCAGGGCCGTGCAGGTGCACACGATCAGGGTGTCGATAATCGGGCCCAGCATCGCCACCATGCCTTCGCGCACCGGCTCGCGGGTGCGGGCGGCGCCGTGGGCCATGGCCTCGGTGCCGATGCCGGCCTCGTTGGAAAACGCCGCCCGCCGGATGCCGGTGATGATCACCGCGCCCAGCACGCCGCCGGCGGCGGCCTCGCCGGTGAAGGCGTCGCGCACGATCAGGGTGAGCGCCGGCCACACCTGGTCCGCGTGCAGCACCAGCACCACCGCGGTGAGCAGCATGTAACCGGCCACCATGGCCGGCACCAGAATACCGGTGACCCGGCCGATGCGCGGCAGCTTGCCCGCCACCACCGCGAGCACCACGGCGGCCAGCAGCAGCCCGAACAGCAGGTCGAACAGGAAGTGGTCGTCGGCGCCGGTCCAGCCGGCGGGCACGGCGATCGCCTCGCGGATGATTTCGGTGAGCTGGTTGACCTGAAAAATAGGCATGGTGCCGAGCAGGCCGGCGAGCGCGAAACAGTACGCCAGCGGCCGCCAGCGCGGGCCGAGCGCCTCGCGGATAATGTACATGGGGCCGCCCTGGAGCTGGCCCTCGCTGTCCCGGCCCCGGTACATCACCGCCAGGGTGCAGGTGTAGAACTTGGTGGCGATGCCGAGAATCGCGCTCACCCACATCCAGAAGATCGCCCCGGGGCCGCCCACCGAGATGGCCACCGCCACGCCGGCCACATTGCCCATGCCCAGGGTGCCGGACAGGGCGGTGCTGAGCGCCTGGAAATGCGACAGCGTGCCCTCGTCCTTGCTGTCCGCCGGGCGGAACAACAGCCGCACGCCGTCGGGCAAATGCCGGTACGGCAGCAACCGGGAGTAGAGCAGGAAGAACAGGCCCCCGCCGACCAGCAGGGTGACCAGTGGCGGGCCCCACAGAAACCCCACCAGGGCCCCCAGGGCGGCGTCCAGTCGTTCGAAGAAGTTATCCATGGAGAATCAGATTAGCAGGGTCGCGGCGCTACGTCAGTCGCGGTGGGTTAGTCACGGAGCGCGCCGACGCGGGCGAAACGCTGGCGGTAATGGCTCGGCGACAGGCCGGTATGGCGCTTGAACAGCCGCGAAAAGCTGCTCACGTCCTGGTAGCCCACCTGCTCCGCCAGATGGCTGAGGTTGGTGGCGCCGCGCTCCAGCATCTTGCGCGACGCCTCGATCCGCACGCGCTGCAGGTACTGCAGGGGCGGCTCGGCCAGGGCGCTGGTGAAGCGGCGCTGCAACTGGCGCGGGCTCAGGTGCACGCGCTCGGCCAGCTCCGCCAGGGTGGCCGGCTGGGCGTAGTGCTCGTGCAGCCAGGCCTGGACCTTCTGCACCTGCTCATCGCGGTGGTAGGTCTTGGCCGGCAGGCCGGCGTACACGCTCTGCGGGTCGTTGCGCACGTCGATCACGAACGCCTTGGCCAGCTCCCGGGCCATGTCGGCGCCGCAGAAGCGCTCCACCAGCAGAATGGTCAGGTCGCGCCAGGCGGTGCCGCCGCCGGCGCAGAAAATATTACCGTCGCGGGTGATCAGCTCGCGCTCGTCCAGGTTCACCCGCGGGTAGCGTTCCCGGAACAGCTGGCTGTAGCCCCAATGGGTGGTGGCGCGGCGGCCGTCCAGCAGACCGGCCTCGGCGAGCAGGAACGACCCGGTGCAGTTGCTGGCCAGATCGGCGCCGCCGGCGTGCAGAAAACGCAGCCACTCCAGGGTGTCGCGTTCGGCATGCAGCACCTGGGTGATCTCGTTGCCGATGGTGGGCACCACCACCAGGTCGCACTGGTCGACCCGCTCCAGGGCGGTGTCCACGGCGATGCGCATGCCCGCGGTGCAGCGCACCGGCTCGCCGCCACGGGACACCATCTGCACCTTGAACTGGCGGTTGAGCGGCTGCCCGTGGATGCGGTTCCAGGTCACGCCGGTGAGGTTGAGCAGATCCATCACCCCGGTCAGGGCGGACGCGAAAACGCCGTCGTAGGCGAGCACGCTGACATGGTACATCGTAGGTAGGGCCCCGCTTTGTCGTAAATCACCATGAATAAGTCATGGGCGACAATACCAGTCCGGGGCGGTCGCTGCCATCATAAGCGCCATCCTGACACAGAGCCGCGCTGGTTCTACAGAGTCGCATATCGTCATCAGGCTCGGGAGCCTGCTTCGGCAGGCACGCTATGACGGTAATTTCGAGCCCCGCTCCCCGCGGGGCTTTTTTTTGCCCGCTCTACAGGTTCAGGTAGCGGTTCAGGTCGAGAATGCCGGCCTGGGTGGGCTCATGGGCTTCCATGTAGCGCAGCGGCGCGTGGAAGTGGGTCCAGAAGTCGGTCTGCGTGCGCCGCACCCCGAACCGTTCCACCAGGGCGGTGAAATCCTTCTCGCTCTCCACCGCCTGCATGGCCCCGGCGAACGCGCTCAGATCATCGTGTGCGACCCGGAAGATGAAGTTGGGGTAGCTCAGCAGCACACCGGGGTAGACGGTCAGGGTGTCCTTCCCCGGCTGGTAGCGCAGCGACTCGCCGAACATGAAGGCCACGTTGGAGTGGGCGCGGTTGCGCAGCAGCGAGTACACCGCCTGTTCCCCGTCGCCGTCCACCAGCAGCAGGCTGGCCTCCGGCATATGGTCGACCACCGGCAGGCGCGCCGCCGGCTGCGAGGCGATGGCGCTGAGCGCCTGCTCCACGTCCCGTTCCAGGGCGGTGGCGTCGGCGCGGCTGCAATTGTCGCCGCCGCACCGGTTGATCGGATCCGGGCGGACGTTGAGGGCGCCGAACTGGCTGAGCAGGCCGGCGTTGAATTCGTTCATGGGGGTGGCGCTGTGGTAGTCGATCGCCGTGGGCACCTCGGTGTCCACGTCCTCGTAGCTCACCAGCAGCTTTAACTGGCCGGTTTTCTGGTACCAGTTCTTGAGCACCTGCTTGCGGGTGTCGGCGGGCAGGAAACGCAGGGTGTTCTGCTCCGCGCCGTTGCGGATCAGGTCGAAGTAGAGCCGCGTCTGGGCCTTGTGCGACACCGAACCGAACACGTCGAAGTTGGCCACCAGGCTGTAGTAGGTGCGCTCGAACAGGGGATAGTCCATCACCCAGCTGGTCAGCGGGTAGTCGCCGATCAGCCCTTTGCGCACCGAGGAGTTGTCGTGGTGGCGGAAGATGGTGAGCAGCGCGTTGGGGTTGCTGCCCTCGCCGTCCCAGATGTCGTTCCAGCCCGGGCCCTGCGGTTGTTCGGCGCGGTAGGCCTCGGCCCGTTCCCGCAGGTAGTCGTTGCGGCGCTTGGTGTATTTGATCCACTCCGGGCCCAGCTTGAGCAGGCTGTCTTCCTGGCCGGGCAGGGCGATCAGGCCGGAGACCCGGGCGCGATAATCGGGGTCGGTGATGTAGAGGTCGTGGTCCGGGTCCTGGAACACCGCCCAGAAGCGATCACGGATCACGTCGGTGGCGATCTGTCCGCGGCACACCGGCCCACGGATGAAGGTGCGCACGAAATACTCGGCGTCGTCGAGCATGATCTGGTAGCGCGCCCGGGCGGGCAGGGCGGCGAAGGTGGTAAAGGGGTTGGCCTTTTCCTCTTCGCTGTAGCCGGGCAGGGTGTCGATGTCCCAGGGCGTGTCGAACAGCAGGCTTTCCATGCGCCGGCGTTTGGCGTCGCTGAGCGCGAAGGTGATATGGGTCTTGTGAACGATAGTGCCGGTGACCGGACGCAGGCGATACCAGAAGCGCTCGCCCGGGTCGTCGTTGGGGCGCCGGGTGGCCACCGGCCGCACCGGTTCGCCGGGCGGTGTCAGGGAACGTTCCAGGGTGAAGAAATGGTCCGGTTCGCGGTCCTCGCCCTGGTCGAAATAGAGGTGCGCCAGGAACAGGTGCTCGTAGAGCCAGCGGGCGGCCAGTTGCTGACGCTTGCCGTCCCGGTTGAACCAGGTTTCCCAGCCGCGCACCTGCTCGCGCTCCCGTTCGGACAGGGTGACCCGGTCGTCGCCGGGAGGGGCGCCCTGGGCCAGCCAGGTGCGCACGGTGTTGAATTCGTCGTCACTGAGGGCCGGCGTGCCCAGAGGCATGCCGCCCAGAGGGTGCTCCTCGGCGTAGTCGTCCATTTCTTCCGGCGCCGGGCACTGGTTGTCCCGCTTGAGGCCCAGGGCGATCTCTTCCGGCAGGCGCTCACCGGGCTCGAAACGGTGGGCCCGGCCCAGTTCCAACATCCGGTAGAGCAGCGATTCCTCCAGCCCGCGTTTGCTGTCGATCACCGAAAAGAAGCCGCGCTCGCGCCACTCGGCGGTGGTTTGCGCGTCGACGAAAAGACGGGTGGGGTCGGCCGCCTCGGTGCGCTGGGCGTACACCGACATGGACGAGGCGCCGCGGTCGAGGCCGGCGGCGGTTTCCAGTTTCAGCTGGCAGGGCGCGTCGTAGCAGCCGTGGCAGGCGATGCACTTCTGCTCGATGACCGGCCGGATTTGCTGGTTGAAACTCACCGGCGCGACGGGGGCCGGGGTATCGGACGCCGCCGGCGCTTCATCGCAGGCCGCAAGCAGGGGAAGAATCAGCAGTAAGGCCCCGAGCAAGGGCAGACGGGTGGTTTCGACCATGGGTCCCTCCGGTTCAAATCGCCCGCGCAGTTTAGCGGACTGCTCAGAACATGGACATCATGGCGGCCGCCCAGGCGATCACCAGGGCCAGCACGGCGGCGGCGGTAAGCAGGTGGCGCAGGTGCCGGTACCAGTCGGGCAGCACCTCGAAAAACACCATCTGCTCGGAGCCCCATACGAACACCAGGCCGGCGATCAGCATCGGCAGGCCGAATTCCACCGGCAGCATCACCGCCAGCCAGCCGATCATGGCGGGCATGATGCCGAACAGCAGCGTGCCGATATGGTTGCGCTGGTCCAGGTCGGCGAGCGCCCGGCCCCAGTGCACCGCGCCCAGGAAGGCCAGAATCACGGCGGCGTAGCCGGTCACCGAGTCCAGCGCCCAGGTACGCAGGCCGTCGTGCCAGGTCAGCAGCGCCAGCGCGTAAAAAGGAAGAAGGCCGCCGATGCCAAGACCGCGGGCCATCATTTTATTTCGTCTCAGGAAACGGTCGGACACCGGTATGTTCCCCCTTGGTGATCCACGGCGTTGAGGTTAAAGCCGTCGGGGTGAAGGGGCTGCCAATCTTTTCAGGGCCGGGTTCAGGCTACGCCTCAAGGCTCATCGGTGAAAGCGGGCATGGGAAACGGGGTTAACGTTTTCGGCAGATAAAGCGGATGGGCGGGCTCGCCGGAGCCGTTCAGGCGCAGGCAGTGCAGCGCGGGCAGCTGGCGGCGCACGTACTCGGCGCGGTCGCCGGTGCGGCCATGGTTGCCCCAGCCGGCCACCACCAGGGCGGCGTCGCGGCTGAGGCGGCGCAGCCAGGCATCATTGCGCGGCCCCACCGGGTCGTCGGCGGCGAACAGATCGCGCGGGTAGGTGGCGCGGAACGCGAAAAGGTTGGCCACGCACAGGCCGGAATAGCCCCAGTCACGGGCAAAGCCGATGCAGCGGCGGATGGTGGGGTCATCGCGGCGGTGGTCGGCGGTGGAGGGGTTCAGGCCCACCAGCAGGCCGTAGTCGTCGCCGGGCGCCCAGCGCCGCCACAGCGCGTAGCGGTAGCGACGGCAGCGTGAGAAATTGGCACTTCTTTCCATATCCGCCTTCCAGGTGGTCATGGCGGGGCAGTTTAATGATTTGCCAGACTGGCGCCACCTCTCGACCTACCACCGCTCAGGAAGCCGTGCCCATGGAATTCATTGATGTGCTCAACGCCCGCCACAGCGCCCGGGCGTTCACCCGCGAGCCGATCCCTGAAGACCGCCTGCAGCGCGTGCTGGAGCGCGCCGCCGCCGCACCGAGCTGGTCCAACACCCAGCCCTATCAGATCGCCCTGGCCCAGGGCGCCGATCTGGCCGCCCTCGGCGACGAACTGAGCGAGCGCTTTGAGCGGCTGGCGCCGCTGCAGCGGGCGCCGGCCTGGAAGAAGGCGCTGGCGGCCGTGCGCCGGTCGCCGGCGCTGCCGGACGGCGATTTCCGGCCGGTGATCAAATACCCGGACGACCTGCAGCCGCGCCGCGTGGCCACCGGCAAGGGCCTGTACCGGCATCTCGGCATCGGCCGTGACGACAAACAGGCGCGGCATCAGCAGATGGCCGCTAATTTCCGCTTTTTCGGCGCGCCCACCGCGCTGTTCCTGTTCGTGCATAAGGGGTTGGGGGTATACAGCGTGCTCGACGCCGGCATTTTTCTGCAAACGCTGATGCTGGCCGCCACCGACGAAGGGCTCGCCAGTTGTGCCCAGGGCGCCCTGGGCCTGTGGCGCTCCCCGTTGGAGAAGCGATTCCGGATTCCCCGTCACTACCAGTTGCTGTGCGGTGTGTCTTTGGGCTTCGCCGCCGACCAGCCGGTGAACCGCTTCCGACCGGAAAAACTGCCGGTGTCCGAGCTGATGATTCCGCGCCGCGAACGCTGAGGGAGGCGAAACGGTTTTCCAAACTTTTTACTTATTTCACCCACGTTTCGCCTTGAAAACAGGCACTCTGGAGATCAGGCATTGGTTACACGGATGAGAAAGGAGAAACAGATGAGCGAGCACGTTTATAAAAAACTCGAGCTGGTAGGTTCTTCCAAGGACAGCATCGAGGACGCGGTACGCAACGCCATCGCCGCGGCGGGGAAGAGCGTGAACAATGTGGAGTGGTTTGAAGTGCAGGAGACCCGTGGCCATGTGGAAAACGGCCAGGTCGCCCACTTTCAGGTGGTCGTGAAAGTGGGCTTCCGGGTGGATACTTAATTCAGACCGCTTCGAGCCCGAGCGCCCGCTGACAAACGCGGGCGGTACGCAGCTGGTGCAGCTGGCGGGTGCTGAGACCCTCTGGCAGCTGTACCGTGCTGTGGTCACTGTGAATACGGATGGCGCCGATTTGCGCGCTGGATAACCCGCCTTCATTGGCGATCGCGCCCACCAGATTGCCCGGGCGCACGCCGTGGGTCTCGCCCACTTCCACCCGATAAATCTTCATCGGACCGGTGTCGCGAGCGGCCTTGGGCCCCTTGGTGCGATCGGCTTTGCGCGGCGCCTTGCCGCCGTCCTGGAACGGCTTGCCTTCCGGCGCCGCCTTCAGGAACAGAGGCTCCTTCTGGAACAGCAGGCTGGCCAGCACCGCCGCCAGGTCCGCTTCGCTCATCGACAGGTCCGCGGTCAGTTCCGCCACCAGGGCACGGTTGGCATCGATTTCCGGATGCTCCAGACCCTTGGCGAGACGCTCGCGGAAGCTGCTCAGGCGCTGCTTGTTGAGGTCGTCCACGGACGGCAGGGACATGGCGTCCAGGCGCTGGCCGGTGGCGCGCTCGATACCGCGCAGCATGCCCTGCTCGCGGCGGGCCACGAACAGAATCGCTTCGCCGGGGCGGCCGGCACGGCCGGTGCGGCCGATACGGTGCACATAGGCTTCGGTATCGGTGGGCATGTCGTAGTTGAACACGTGGGTAATACGCGGCACATCCAGGCCCCGGGCGACCACGTCGGTGGCCACCAGCAGGTCGATGCGCTTATCGCGCAGCCGGGCCACGGTGGTCTCCCGTTGTGCCTGGGGAATATCACCGTTCAGCGCTTCCACGCGGAAACCGCGCGCCTGCAGCTGGTCGGCCAGGCTCAGGGTGGCGTGCTTGGTGCGGGTAAAGACGATCACACCGTCGTGCTCTTCCGCTTCCAGAATACGGCACAGGGCGTCCAGCTTGTTGATGCCGGCCACCGGCCAGTAACGCTGGCGGATGTTGGCGCCGGTGCTGGAGGACGAGCCTTCCACGCGGATCCATTCCGGGTTCTTCAGGTGCTTCTTGGCGATGGTTTTGATCGCCGCCGGCATGGTGGCGGAGAACAGCGCCAGCTGGCAGGCGTCCGGGGTGCGTTCCAGCACCCAGCGCACGTCGTCGATGAACCCCATGCGCAGCATTTCGTCGGCTTCGTCGAGCACCAGACAGCGCAGTTCGTCCATGCGCAGGCTGCCGCGCTCCATGTGATCCATCACCCGGCCGGGGGTGCCGACAATCACCTGGGCGCCGTTTTTCAGCGCTTTCAGTTGATCGCGGTAACCGCCGCCACCGTAAATCGGCACCACGTTCAGGCCTTTCAGGCCGGTGGCGAAGGTTTCCAGGGCGGCGGCCACCTGAATGGCGAGCTCGCGGGTGGGGGCCAGCACCAGCATTTGCGGTGCTTTCAGTGCCGGGTCCAGGCGTGCCAGCAGGGGCAGGCCGAAGGCGGCGGTTTTACCGGTGCCGGTTTGTGCCTGACCGAGCAGGTCACGGCCTTCCAGCAGCGCGGGAATGCTTTGTTCCTGAATCGGTGACGGAGTGGTGAAACCGAGTTGGGCGATGGCGCCGAGCAACGACTCGGGCAGGCCCAGGGTGGAAAACCCTGAGGGACTTTGCGACATGTACAGACCTATTAGTGAGCGGGCTTGTGGCCCTGAAGCTGCTAACTATTAGGAGCTGTGCCGGGCGCTGCCCTGTATGAAGGGGTGCGGACTATACGGGATGCGTGGCGTTTTTGCACGCTTTTTATCGGCTTGTGCGAGCGGGCCCCGTCCGCGAAAGGGCGGCAAAGCCGCCCGGCAGGATCCCAGAGACCTTAAAGCGGCAGCACCTCAAAGGTCCCCATGTACTGCAGACGGCGGCCATCGGCTTTCGGGTGCGCGGCGCGGTCGTCGCTGTAGGCGGCTTCCAGGTGGTAGCGCCCGGCCTGGGGCCATTGCAGCTTGATCTCGCCGTTGTCGTCGCTGGTGGCGGTGAGGGCGCCGTGGTTGTCGCGGTAGCGGCTGCCGCCGGGCACCACTTCCACTTCCACGCCGGCGGCCGGTTCGCCGTCGACCAGGAAGCGGAACAGGGCGGTTTCGCCGGCGTAGAGGTCGTTGGGGTGGGTCACCGGCTGCAGTTCCAGGCCCTTGCCGACCGGTTTGAAGTCGGAGGGCGCGCCCACGGTGGCGAAGGTTTCCAGCCGGTTCATGACTTCGGAGAGACGCATCTCTTCCGCGCCTTCGGGAATCTCCCGCAGCAGCGCTTCGGCGCTGTCGCCGCGCCAGCGGTGGCGTTCGCCGTCGAGCTGATAAAAGGCCATGTACATGGGCCGGAAGAGGGTGATGCGGTAGCTGCCTTCCTCGCTGAGCTCGGCGTCGAAGCTGCTGCGCCGGTGGCCCTCGAAACGGTGATCCACCGGCGCCTCCTTGCCGTCCGGGCCGGTGACGGTCAGTCCTTGCAGCGGGAACGGCCGGTCGACGTCGAAAATGTCGTTGGAGACGCTGGCGTCCACGGTGATCCATTGCGCTTCCGAGACCACGGTGTGGCTGGGCAGCAGCCAGAGTTTATGGGCCTGGGCCGCCGGGCTCAGGGTCAGCAGCGCGGCCAGGGCGGTGCCGGCGAAAGGGGTGATTTTCATGGAAACTCCTTGCAAAGAACCTGGTGAGAAATAGTCGGTCAGGGCGCGAGGCGCAGTTGCACCCGGCCCAGCTCCTGCTCGCCGTCGGCGCGCACGGTTTTGTTGCCGGTGGCCGGCCACTGGAACGGCAGGCGCACCACTTCCCGGCCGCCCACTTCGCGGGCCGCTTCCACCACCAGTTGGTAGTCACCTTCGGGCAGATCGCTGAGAGCCGGCAGCTCGGAAAAATCCACGGAATGGGTGCCGGGACGCCGGGTGGCGCCGGTGAGGCCGTCGTAGGGCCGGCTTTGCCCGCGCCCGGTGCGGCGCCACCACAGGCGCAGGTCCTTGAGCCATTTTTCCTGGTCGTCGTACCACAACCCCAGCGGCACGATCTCGCCGCTGTCGGCGTGTTTCAGCCAGAACGCCAGGTAGGGGGCGTGGTATTCCGCCACCGCCATGCGCGGGATTTCCACCTCCAGGCGCAGCTCGGCGGCGGCCGCGTTGGCGGCGGCGACGCCGGCGAACAGGGCGGCGAAAAGAGAGAGCCAGGGACGCATTTCGTTCTCCAGTCAGTGCACGAACAGGGCGATCAACAGCCAGGGCACGATCAGCCCCAGCGCGGTGACCGGCCAGGTGGCCGGCCGGCGTTTGGCGTGCAGCGCCATCAGCGCCAGGCCGGTCAGGGCGAACAGCAGCGTCGCCACGGCGAACAGGTCGATGAACCAGAACCACACGGCGCCGCTGTGGCGGCCTTTGTGCAGGTCGTTGAAAAACGCCACCCAGCCCCGGTCGGTGTCTTCGTGGATCAGCTCGCCGTTACCCAGGTCGATGGCCAGCCAGGCGTCACCGCCGGGGCGCGGCTGGGCCAGATACACCTCGTCGGCGGACCACTGCGCGTCGCGCCGGTCCACCTGGATCTCCGCCTCCCGCGCCAGCCACCGGCGTACCGTTTCCGGCAGGGGGCCGCGTTCGGTTTGCGCCAGGGTCTCCAGCAACGGCGGCGGCAGCACCGCTTGGCGTTCGCTGATCACCGGTTGCGCATCGATGTCCGCGGCGTGGTTGAGGGTGATCCCGGTGACACTGAACAGCACCATGCTGATCAGGCACAGGGCGGAGCTGATCCAGTGCCACTGGTGAAGTTGCTTGAGCCACCGGGCTTTGGTTTTTTTGTTCACGCGCTCCGCCATGCCTGCGAATCAGGCGATGGATGTTATTGGGAATGATTCCCATCCACAATGGAGCGGCGCGTAAAGAGTGTAAGGTTGTGGATTGATGGAATGATAATATTTACTATTTGCGAATGAATGCCATAACGACCTGCCCGTCGCGCCTGCTGGTGATCGAGGACGATCCCGTATTGAGCGCCGACCTGGGGGACTACTTCCGCGACCGCAATCACCGGGTCACGCTGTGCCGCGACGGCGGCGAGGGCCTGACCCTGGCCCGCGACGGCGATTTCGATCTGGTGCTGCTGGACATCCTGCTGCCCGGGCTGGACGGTCTGGCGTTGCTGGCCCGTTTGCGCGAAACCAGCCCGGTGCCGGTGATCCTGCTGTCCGCGCTGGGCGACGAACAGGACCGCATCACCGGCCTGGTGCGCGGCGCCGACGACTACCTGCCCAAGCCGTTCAGCATGGCCGAGCTGGCGGTGCGGGTGGCCGCCGTGCTGCGCCGGGTGGCGTTGGAGCGCGGCGCCGGCCAGCGGCCCCGCCAGGGCCCTCTGCGGCTGGACGGGCTGGCCCTGGATCTGGACACCGAAACCGCCCGCTACCGGGACCGGGCCCTGGACCTCACCGTCACCGAGTTCCGTCTGCTGCGGGTGTTCCTGGAGCAGAGCGACCAGGTGTTGAGCAAAGCCTTCCTCTACCAGACCGTGCTGCACCGCGGCTACGGGCGCCATGACCGCAGCCTGGATCTGCATGTCAGCCATCTGCGCCGCAAGCTGCGCGCCGCCGGCGTGCCCGGCCAGCCGCTGCGTACCGTCTGGGGGCAGGGCTATACGCTGGCCACCGAGGCGGCCGGCGCCGAGCCCTCCACGCCGGGCCCATGATTCCCGGCCGTCATTCCCTGTTCTGGAAGCTGGCGCTGCTGCTCTGCCTGAGCGCGGTGTTCACCGTGGTGCTGAGCGGCTGGCTGTTGCGCACCGTGGGCGAGCAGGTGGTGCTGCTGGACGAGCCGGCCAAGGTGGTGATGCGCGAGTACGCCGCCCAGGCGGAGGACGCCTGGCACCGGGGCGGCGCCGAGGGGGTGTCGGCCTGGCTGCAGCAGCTGCGCCGCCGTGAGCCCGGCGACGCCATGGTGGTGGACGCCAGCGATCATTCGCTCAGTGGCCGGCCGCTCACCGAGAGCCAGCGCGCCGGCCTGCGCTTCCAGCGCGAGCTGGACTGGCGCATGAGCTTCCGGTCCACCTCCATGCCCTACATCGGCGTGCCGTTTCCCGACAACCCGGAGGCGGGGCGGCTGGTGATGCAGTTGCCGCCGCGCTTTATGCCCGGGCGCAACTGGCCGCTGTGGCAGACCCTGCTGGTGGTGGTGCTGCCGGCGCTGCTGGCGATGCTCGCCGGCGGCCTGCTGTACTGGCGCACCATGGTGCCCCTGCGGCTGCTGCAGGCCCGGGTGCGGCGCTTCCAGGACGACCCGGAAGCGCGGGTGGGCCCGGGGCTGGCGGCGCGCCGGGACGAGTTCGGCGACCTGGGTCGGCGCTTCGACCGCATGGCCGAACGGGTGGCCCAGGTGCTCGGCAGCCAGCGTCAGCTGCTGCACGACATGTCCCACGAACTGCGCACGCCCCTGAGCCGCCTCAGTGTCGCCCTGGAAGGGGACCTCTCGGAGCAGGACCTGCGCCGCCGCGTGGCCCGGGAAGTGACCGCCATGCGCGAGCTGGTCTCGGACACGCTGTCGCTGGCCTGGCACGACACCGAGCAGCGCGGCACCGCCACCGAACCGCTGTCGCCGCTGGCGGTATGGGACCTGGTGGTCGACAACGCCGCCTTCGAAAGCGGCTGGCCGGCCCGCTGCTTTCCGTGCCGGCTGCCCGCCGACGCCCGCGTCGCCGGCAACCTCAACGATCTGGCCCAGGCGCTGGAGAACCTGGTGCGCAACGCGGTGCGCCATTCGCCGCCGGAGGGTCCGGTGTGCCTGGACGGCCGTCGCGAAGGCGACTGCTGGCATCTGTGGATCAGCGACCGGGGCCCCGGCGTCCCCGAGGACCGGCTGGACAGCATCTTCGAACCCTTCGTGCGCCTGGATCAGGCCCGCTCCGCCGGTAGCGGCTTCGGCCTGGGGCTCAGCATCGCCCGCCGCGCGGTGGCCCGCCAGGGCGGCCGGATCTGGGCGGAGAACGGCCGCCCCGGCCTGCGCGTGCACCTGTGCCTGCCCGCCGCCCCGGAAGTTCCCGCCGCGAACGTATAGTTTGTAAATCCTCTTTATTTGCAAATAAGAATTACTATCATTTCGGACTCTGTTAATTGGATCGGACAAAAAGGAGTACCGGGATGCGATTTGCGTTATGGGGTGCGGCCGCGCTACTGGCCGCCGGGCCCGTGTTGGCGGAAAGCGGTGACGGCCACGAACTGGGGCAGGTGACGGTCACCGC